>JAEDMN010000031.1 GCA_016302985.1 Kiritimatiellia bacterium
GGCGTGAACATGTGCCTCGAGGACGGCACGCTGTGCCTGGTCGCGACGGACGGCAGGCGCCTCGCCTGCGCGTCGTGGAGCGGCGACCACGAGCGCGCGGACGCCTTCAACGTGACGGTGCCCGCGCGGTCCGTGCAGCAGGTCGAGAAGCTGCTCGGCGTCTGGAAGGACGGCGACGTCCGCATCGGGACGGACGGCCAGGTGGCCGTCTTCGCGGCCGACCTGTGGAACGTCTCGACCAAGCTGGTCGAAAGTCCCTACCCGAACTGGAGGCGCGTCGTCCCGGAGAACGCCACGACCGAGATCCGGGTCGACCGCGGCCTGTTCCTGGCCGAGCTCGCCCGCGCGGGCGTCGCGACCTGGTCCGAGGCGAAGACCGTGAAGCTGACCTTCGGCTCGTCCCGCATCGTCTTCGAGGCGCGCACGGGGGAATCCAGCGTGCGCGGCGAGATGCCGTGCAAGTACGACGGCGCGGACATCGCGTTCCTGTTCAATCCGGAGCTGCTGCGCCAGTCGATCGACGCGTTCGACGATGACGAGGTGTCCTTCTGGGCGTCGACCGGCCAGGCGCCCGTCGTCGTCCGCGCGAACTTCCCGGCCTACGCGGTCGTCATGCCCCTGCGGGAGAACTGACATGGGCGGCGGCAAGACATCCGGCGAGTGGGTCGAGGAGGCGTACCGCGCGTTCATCGCGGACGCCGACGGCCTCGACCCGACCGACCCCGTGAAGGCGCTCGAGGAGCACTTCCGCCGCAACGCGTCGCCGGAGCTGAAGGCGCGCTGCCTCTCCGAGGGGAAGACCGCGGCGAAGTGCTGGACGTTCGTCCAGGCCGTCGCGCGCAAGGCGCTGAAGGGGTCGAGCGGACACATCGACCCCGCCGCGGTCTACGCGGTCGCGATGCACTGGTTCCAGGACGTGCCTGCGGACTGGGACCAGCCCGAGCGGCGCGGGCCGACGGCCGAGGAGAAGGCGAAGGCCGGGGCGGAGGCGAAGCGCAGGGCGGAGGAGAAGGCGAAGGCCGAGGCGGAGAGGAAGGCCCGCCTCGAGGCCGAACGCGCGGCGAGGGAGGCGGCCGAGAATCCGCTCGGGCTCGACGACGAGCGCCGCGAGGAGGCGCCCGGCGTGTCCGGCGCGAGGCCGGAGCCGAAGAAGGACAGGCGGAAGGCCCGCCGCGGGAAGCCGCAGGGATTCTTCTTCGATCTCATGGACGGCGACGGAGCCGGGGAGGCGGAGACGGACGGGAAGGGGGACGGCGATGGCGCGCAGGACGGCGAATAGGCCGGTCACGCTCACGAAGGCGCAGGTCCGCGAGGTCGTGCGCTTCGACATGGCCAAGCGGATCGGCGGCGACTTCGACGGACGGCGCCACGGATCCGTCACGGGTCCGAACGCGCCGAACTACACGGAGGCCTGGGCCGAATGCCACGGACGCGCGCCGGGCCCGGGCGAGCGTCCGGTCCGGAAGACGCTGCGATACAACTACCTGGTCCGGCTCCGCGCCCGCGCGGGGAAGCGCCCGGAGGTCGCCGTCGTGCACGTCGCCGTCCGGCTGAACCGCGCATACGCGCCGGTCGTCAAGGAGGTCGCGTCCATCCGCATGGACCGCGACGAGATCCTCTACCGCGACCTGGGGTACCACCAGGTCGCCGGCTGGATCGTCTACTGGGACCGCGCGGACTGGGATTCGAAGGCGTACAGATCGTGGCTGCGGCCGGACTCTCCGGGCGCGTGGGACTCGATGCCCTACAGGCGCGGCGGGGCGCTGACGTTCCCGTGGCACGAATGTCCGAACCCGGACGCCCTGAAGGGGACGCGCTACGAGTGGTGCCAGTGGAAGGGCGGGACCGGCCTCGTCGACTGGCTCAAGCTGTACCGGGCCGAGCCCGGCATCGAGTTCCTGGCGAAACTCGGCTTCCGCCACCTCTGCACGCCCGCGTGCACGAAGGCGCTGAAGCGCCCGGAGATCCGCGCCTACCTCCGCGCCCGCGTGGACGAGCTCAGGAAGGCGCGCTTCGACTGGACGGCGCAGGACTTCGTCTGGGCCGCGCGCCGCGGCGTGCCCGTCCGCGAGGGATGGCGGCACAACCTGCTCGTGGCCGAGATTCGCTCGCACAACCGTCTGAAGGGCCTGCGGCTCGACTACGAGCGGATCCGGAAGATGCTCCCCAAATGGCGCGCGACGCCGGCGGAGTACGCGCGCTACCTGTCGCTCTGCGACGCGGCCGGGCTCGACCTTCGCTGCGAGGGGGTGCTCTATCCCCCGGTCGGGCGCGGCGAGACGGCGTTCAAGGCGCGCGTCGAGCGCCTCGAGGCGGAGCGCGAGCGGGCCGAGCGGAGGGCCGAACGCGCGCGCAGGCTCGCGCAGAGCCGGCTGAAGCGGGTCGACGGCATGTCGAAGGCCGACGAGGCGAAGCTCCTCGCGGCCCGGCACGAGGAGATCGCCCGATTCCAGGCGTCCGTCGACCGGTCCGCGGTCCTGGACCTCGGCGACGGCGTGCGGTGCGTCCTCGCGATGGACCAGGAGACGCTCCTCAGGGAGGGGAAGGCGATGCACAACTGCGTCGGCTGCGGCCACTACGGACGCGGCATCCTCGCCGGAAACACGCTCGTCCTGATGTTCCGCAAGGACGGCAGGCCGTTCGTGGACGCGGAGATCGACCGCGCGACGTGGCGCGTCCGGCAGTGCTACGCGCACGGGAACTCGAAGGCGCCGGACGGATACGCGCAGGCGGCGCAGCAGGTGGCGAACCTGCTGAAGGCCGAGAGCAGGAAGAAGAGGCGGAACGGGAAGACCAGCGCCGCGTGACGCGGGACGGAAGGAGACGCGATGAAGATGAACGGACGGAAGACGAGGGCCTTCGAGCTGAAGGTCTGGACGTATCTCGGGAACGCCGGCATCACGCTCGACAGGTTCAAGCGGCTGCGGGACATCGGCTACTTCGAGAAGCCCGCGTCCATCGGCCACCATCTGGCCGTGCGCGGCGGGCTGCTCATGCACAGCGTGAACGTCACGGACTGGCTCGTCCGGCTCGGGAAGGCGATGGACGTGCCGTGGGCCGACCCGCGCTCGCCCTACGTCGTCGGCATGCTGCACGACGTCTGCAAGTGCATGCTCTACCACGAGTCCGGGACCGCGGCCGGGACGTGGGAACGCCGGGAGATCCCGTGGCCCGGCCACGGCGTCGCCTCCGCGCTCATCGTCCCGGAGGTTCTGGGCGTCCACCTGGACGCGCAGGAGACGGCGGCCATCGTCTGGCACATGGGCGCGTTCCGGCTCGGTCCGGACGAGCTGAGACAGTACGACGCCGCGCTGCGGCGCTTCCCGCAGGCGATCATCGCCACGCACACGGCCGACATGATGGCCTCGCGCGTGACGGAGGCGGACGAATAGGCATGGGGGCCGACGCCGCAACCGTGCGCGCCTGCCTCGTGAAGGCCGCGCAGGAGGCAGGGCCGTCCGTCATGGGCGACGCCTGCAGGGCCTACCTGAACGGGTTCTGGGAGTGGCTGCGCGCGCACCTGCCGCGCATGTCGACGGACCTGGCGTGCAGGTTCGCGCGACGGGAGGTGGAGGAGCTCGCGGCCCTGGCCGCCCGCGGCGGGAGCCCGGGCGCGCCTCCGCGGGTTCCGGACTGGCTGCGCGCGGAGGTCCCGTCCGCGCAGCCGTCCGGAACCGTCCGGCGCGGACCCGGGCTCGGGACGAGGCCGATCGCCGGCGGATCCGCAGGGAGGTTCTCCGCGCCGCGCGGGGCGGAGCCGGAGCCGCGCACGGACAACGCGCGGCCGAAACGAACGACACAGGTGGAGCTGTTCTGATGGACACGGATGACATCAAGGATGAGAGGACGGCGCCCGTCGAGGGCGACCGCAGGTACTTCGTCGGGTTCGACAGCCACTGCAGGACCTATCTCGCGCCGGTCGTGCGCAACGGGGAGATGGTTCCGCCGAGCCCCGACCACGTCCGGAAGGTGCTGAAGGACGAGCGGCCGAGCCGGAAGATGCTGCTCAACGTCTTCGAGCACGCGCCCGAGCTGCTCGAGCACCCGCTCGCGAGCGAGGACGTGAAGCGTCTCTACGAGGCCTGGAGGACGGACGGCCGCCTCCCGGACGAATACGGCAGGGGAGTCCCGCAGAAGCGGGCGCACGACTGCGCAAAAGGAAAAGGAGGAAGATAGATGGAGATGGTGACTTTCAACATCAAGATTTCGGTGGAGGACCTCGAAGCCCTCCGCGAGCTCGCGTCCGAGAACGAGCGCACGGTCGCCGGAGAGGTCCGCGTCGCGGTGAAGGACCGCCTCGCGGCGCAGCGCCGCGGACGCGACGCCGCCGGGAAGGGGGCGCGCTGATGGACCGGGACGCCGAGGAGCTGATGCGCATCGCGTCCGTGCGGCGCTGCTGGAAGGACGTGTCGAAGGCCGCGCACGCGATGGGGCGCCACGAGACGAGCCGGAAGGCCGCGGAGATCGCCCGCGACTTCGGCCGCGAGCTGGTCGAGAAGGCGGAGTTGATCATGCGCAGGGCCGTACTGGCGGACGGAGGACGGCATGTCTGACGCGCCCGTCGACGGCGGCCGCGTGGCCGCGATGACCGGCCCGGACCACGAGATCGCGGCCGCCCGGATACGCGGCGTCCGCCTCGAGGCCGAGGCCGCGTGCGCCGCGCTCGAGCGCCTGCTGTTCCTGTACGGACGCCTGGAGGAGACCTCCCGCGACGGGGAAGCCCTTGCACGGAAGAGGAGACGGTGAGGCCCTGGGAGTACATCGAGGGCCTCGCGCGTCTCGACGGCGCGGTGAAGGTCAAGGTGACCGGCGAGGTCTGCCGCTTCGGCGTGGAGCGGCACAACGGCCGCATCTACGGGTCCATCGTCCGCTACGGTAGCGATTCGGGGCGAGAGACGTTCTTCGGCCTCGTCCAGGACGCGGCCGAGACGTGGCGCAGGACGGTCGGCGTGCCGAGGGAGGTCGGCGAATCCGCCGGCGTGGACGTCGGCTTGGCGTGCTCGCGTCCCGTCCTGGAGCGCCTGCCGCGTCCGCACGAGGCGGCCGTGGAGGATGCGGAGGACTGAATGCACCGACACGTGGACATGCTCTACCGCCTCGCCGCGCCGCTGTCGCACTACGCGCGCTGCGTCCTGCACGTCCTGTGCCACTGCGCGGACGAGCGCGGACGTTCGTTCCCGAGCACGGCCTACATCGCCCGTCAGTTCGCCATGAGCCGCTCGAGCGCCATGCGCGGGATCGAGGAGCTGGTCGCGTCCGGCCTCGTCCGGCGCGAAACCGGACGCGGGAACAGGCACACGAACGTCTACGTCCTGCTTGTAGACAACTTCCGTCAAATGTATCTGACAGACACATTTGAAGATGGCCAAATGTGTCCCACAGAAACATTAAATGTATCTGACAGAAACATTAAATGTATCTGTGGGACACACACAAGAGACCAGGAACCAGCCAATAAGTCAGTTAGTATGTACGCCGGGGGGGAGGGGGTGCCTGTAGACAACTCGCGCCGGACGCCTCCGGGAGGGGCCGTGACGGGCGTCGATGGCGGAGAAGCGGCGACTCCGTCGCCGGTGGACTCGGAGCTTTCGGCGGAGTACATGAAGCTCGTCTCCACGTTCGGCTGGATCCCGCGCAACCGAAGGGACATGGAGGCGTGCGCGACGCTCTGCTACACGCTCGGATGCGAGGTCGAGGAGTCGAAGAGGTTCTGCCGGTTCAACGCCACCCGGCACTGGAGCGGAGTCGGCGAGACGTGCAGCGTCAAGTACCTGGCGCAGGCGTGGGTCGAGAGATGGCGCGCCGAGCATCCCGACGCCGCGGACTACGAGCGGCGGAGGCGGGAGTCCGAGCGCGCGTCGAGGACGCTTTCGTAGGATAGTGTTTTTAAGTGTAAATAAGGGGAACCGAAGTGAAACGCACTGGACTGACACTTTTCGAGGAGAACTTCTGCCGGCTCGTCGCGATCGGCGGGAAGACGGACGCGGAATGCGCGTCCGAGGCCTTCGGCATCGCGCTCGTCTCGGACCGTGCGCGGAAGAAGGCGGAGAACAAGGCCGGGCACCTGAAGCGCCGTCCCGACATCGCCGCGCGGATCGCGGAGGCGAAGGGCGAGGAGAAGCGGCGCAACCGCGAGCTCTGGGCCGCGCGCGGCGAGGATCTCGCCGACAGGATCTTCCGCCGCGTGATGGAGGCGGACATGTCGGGCGGCCTGCTGACGCGCGACGCGCTCAAGGGCGTGGAGGTGCTGGCGAAGCTGAAGGGCCTCAACGCGCCCGACGAGACCGTGCTGAAGGACGGCGGACGTGCGGAGGACTTCACGCCGCGCGGCCTCGAGCAGGTGTCGGACGCCGACCTCGAAGCGCTCATCCGACAGGGAGGCGCGATCGAGGCGGAGACGGTGGAGCCCGGCGCGGAGGGCGTGGAATGATCACGGCGCGAGACGCCCTCGTCGAGAAGCTGCGCCGCCTCGCGCGGCGCGACCTCCTGGCGTTCTACCAGTACTGCTGGTGGATGCCGACCCCGCTGCGGATCGGACGGCACACGCGCGAGCTCTGCGCCAGGCTGACGCGCGCCACGTTCGACTTCCTGGCCGGGAGGAACACCTACCTCATCGTGTCGGTCCCGTTCCGTCACGGGAAGAGCGACATCGTCTCGCGCGCGTTCCCGGCGTGGTTCTCGGGCGTCTGCGCGGCCGCACAGCCGATCGTCATCCTGTCCGGCTACGGGTCCTCGCTCGTCAAGGGGTTCTCCGACAAGGTCCAGGAGATCGTGCGCTCGGACGCCTACCGCCGCGTGTTTCCGGGCGTGGAGGTCGACCCGGACAAGACGGCGTCCGACGAGTGGAAGCTGAAGGGGAGCCAGGCGACCGTCTACGCGCAGGGGCTCGGCGGCGCGATCACGGGCAAGGGCGCGAACCTCATCGTGGTCGACGACTACTGCAAGAACTGGGAGGAGGCCGAGTCGAGGACGGTGCGCGAGAAGACCTACAACAGCTTCTCGGCCGACCTGTCCACGCGCACGAACGCGCCGGCGCACATCATCGTCATCTGCGCGACCAGGTGGCACGAGGACGACGTCATCGGCCGGCTCGAGAAGCGGATGAAGGACGATCCGACGTACACGCGCTGGGAGGAGCTCGTGTTCCCCGCGCGGAAGGAGGGGCCGGACGGATGGGACACGCTCTTTCCGGAGCTGTACGACCGCGCCTGGTACGACTTCCAGCGCAAGAACCTCGGTCCGCACGCGGCCGCCGCCCTGCTTGACTGCGACCCGCGCAGAGCGGGGACGTGCGTCTTCCTGCGCGAGTGGATCGAGACGTACGTGGCCGAGCCCGACCTCCGGCGCATGAAGATCTTCGTCTTCGTGGACGGCGCGAAGGCGAAGACGGACTCGGCCGACTTCACGGGGATGCTCGCCGTCGGGAAGGCGCCGGACGGCTGCTGCTATCTTCTCGACGGCGTGCACGCACGCCTCAACCTGGCCGAGAAGATCGAGGCGCTCTACCGTCTCCGCGCCGACATCCGCGCGCGCGGAGGGCGCGTGTCGCTCGTCTGGTGGGAGCAGGTCGGACCCATGAGCGACGTCGAGAGCCTGCGCATGGAGATGGACCGCAGGATGGATCGCTTCCAGGTACGCGAGCTGCACCACAACCAGAACAAGGACTTCCGGATCCGGCGGCTCGTCGTCCCGATGTCGAAGGGCGAGCTCGTCCTGCCGCTCCGCCTCATCCGTCAGCGCGTGAACCGCGACGGATCGGTCGAGTCCTACGACCTCGTGAAGGAGCTGGTCGAGGACGAGATGGTGCCGTACACGGGGCAGGACTCCACGCCGCACGACGACCTCGTGGACTGCCTCGCGGACATCATGGACGACGTCGTGCTGAAGGAGTTCACGCCGCCCACCGGGGCCGTTCCCGACAGGACCGGGGCGTCGTCCAGGGCGTCGGATCCGGGCCGGCACCTCTTCGCGCGCTGAAGAACCGTCAAGAAAAAAATGCGAAAAAATCATAATTGCCCTCCGAGCGCTATCGGCGCGGCGGTTTTGCAGTTGATTCCGTCTAGACGGAATTGGCAATTCCGACTAGACGGCGGCGTCTAGACGGAATTGGAAAAGCCTTGAACGCGACCGGGTGTATATTACACGCGCCGGAAGGCAGCAACGAAAGGAACCACGACATGGGCCACAGCAAATCAGCGGGCAAGGCGAAGCCCGTCAGGAGCACGCAGACCACGACCGCGGCCGCGGCGTCGGCCGCGCCGATCGCGCCGACCGTGCAGAGTCCGACGACGGACGTCGTCACGCCCGCCGTCGCGCGGGACGTCTCGCACGACACGCAGACCGCGCAGCAGAACCAGAAGCTGGCGCGCTCCCGTCTCACCGGCATCCGCTCCACCTGGTCCGGATTCGGCGGCGGCTCCTCCACCCTCGGCTCGTGACGCGAATGGGGACGGGCCCGATGGACACGGCACTGGTCGCAAAGCACTGCCTGGCGCGCGAGAGCAAGCTCTTCGCCGCCTTCGAGCGCCGCCGGCAGCTCCTGCTGGACGTCGCGCGGGAGATCTATCCTGTCGGCATCGCGGGTTTGACCCGCGGCGTCGAGGAGATCGCCGACGGCTACGTCTACGACGAGGACCACCGCCTGCTCACGACCGCGCCGATGGAATGCCTGCGCCAGGGGGCGGCCGGCTTCCACGGCAACCTGACGAGCCCCTCCACGCGCTGGTTCCGGTTCGCGCTTCCGTCCTTCATGGTGAAGGGCGGCCGTCCCGACCACGGGCAGCGCCTCACGCTCGACAACCTCACGGAGGCCGTCGAGCACACGTTCGAGCGCTCCAACGCCTATTCCCAGCTGCACAAGGCCTACGAGCACCTGCTCGCGTTCGGCTTCGCCTGCATGCTCGTGAGCGACGACCCCGAGCGGGTCGCCAGGGTCGAGACGCTGCGCGTCGGGACGTACGCGCTGGACATCGGAGAGGACGGCATGGTCGACACGTGCGTGCGGCGCTTCGCATGGACGGCCGCGCAGATCGTGCGGCAGTTCGGGCGCGAGTCGTGCCCGCAGTACGTCCTGGACGCCGTCGAGGACCAGTCGAAGCGCTTCGAGGTCTGCAACCTCATCGAGCCAAACGCGTGCGGGGACGCGCGCGTGAACGACCGCGTCGCCCGCGAGATCGGGATGGACGACACGACCGTCTACCGGTCGATCTACTTCCTGAAGAACGCGGCCGGCCAGAAGGCCGACGGAATCCTCAGGGTCGTCGGCTTCTCCATCCGGCCTATCGTCGCGCCGCGCATGGAGTACGAGCTCGGCGACGTCTACGGGCGCGGTCGCGGCATCGACGCGCTGGACAACTGCCGGGGCTGCCAGAGCTTCAAGTTCGACGAGCTGAACATCGTCGGCAACATGTCCCAGCCGGCCATGCTGGCCGACTCGGAGCTGAAGGACGAGGGTCTCAAGATGTACCGCGGCGCCGTGAACTACACGCGCTTCGGGGAGCAGCGCGCCTCGATGGCCGTGCCGGTCCTGCCGAACCCGCCGTCCCCGGACGGCGCGCGACAGGAGCGGTCGGACTCGCTCGCGGAGATCGCCCGCCTCTTCTACAACGACGCGTTCAGCGTCATCGACGCGATCAAGCGCGGCGACACGGGCCACATGACGGCGACCGAGGTGGAGGCGCATGTCCGAGAGGCCATGCAGCGGCTCGCGCCCGTCGCGACGATCTTCGACAGCGAGCTCCTGGACCCGCTCGTCGCAATCATGGCGAAGTACACCGTGCCGCGCATGCCGAGTCCGCTCACGCCGGAGGACGCGCGCATGCTCGAGTCCGTCAAGGTCGAGTACGTCTCCGCGATCCACCTCGCCCAGAAGCAGACGTCGCTCTCGGCCATCCAGCAGGTCCTCGAGATGGCGGGCGGCATCGCGAAGACCGGCGCCCCGTCGGTCCTGCACCGCGTCGAATGGGACAAGGCGCTCGTCCGGATCGCGACGCTCGTCGGCTACCCGGAGGACTGCCTCGCGTCCGACGAGGCCTACGAGGCGGCCGTCCAGGCCGACCGCGAGGCGGCCGCGCGCCAGGCCCGGGCGGACGAGGCCGCGCAGGCGGCCGCGGCCGCGAAGGACATCGGCGACATCCCGATCGACGAGGGACACGCGGGAAGCCAGGTCGCCGCGGCCATGCAGCAGGGGATGCTCTGATGGCGGCGAGTCGCGACACGCCGTTCGCCGACCTGTCCAGGTCGAAGGCGAAGGAGCGCGCCGAGACGGCCGCGCGCCGGCGCGCCGACCTGGTCGCGAGCCTCTCCCGCCTCGTGAAGGACGAGGACTTCCGCGCGTGGTTCACGTACGTGAACCTCGAGTTCTGCGGGTCGGACTTCGGGCTCAATGAGCTGGACGCCTTCACGCAGGGGAAGCGGGCCGCCATGACGTTCCTGAAGGAGTCCATCGCGATCGCCGAGGGCGGCCCCGCGTTCCTCGGGCTCGTCCACCAGAGGCATTTCGCGGCCCTCGCCGAGGCACGGATGAGGGCCATGACCGACAACGAAGGAGAAGCCAAGTGACTCGACTCATGCTCGCCCTGGTGCGCGGATGCACGGACGCCCGTCTCCGCGACCCCGAACCGGGAACCGACGGCGCTTCCGCGCCCGCGTCCCCTGCGCCGTCCGCGCCCGCCACGGACGCGGCCGAACCTGCTCCCGCCGTGGCTCCGGCCGACGGGCGGGCCCCCGCCGCGGACGGGTCCGACGGCGACCTCTCGTCCGTCACGCTGGGCGGACAGCCCGCGCCGGAAGCCGGCCCGGACGGCCAGCCCGCCGCGCAGCCCGCTCCGGACGGAACGCAGACGCCCGGCCAGCAGGCCCCGCAGGTCAAGCCCGAGGACTACGCCGCCGGCGTGAAGCTCGAGGACGGCGTCGCGGCCGCCGGCATCGACGTCGACCGCGCCGCGATGGACGCCGTCGCGCCCGTCCTGCTGAAGCACGGCGTCTCGGTCGAGGCCGCCTCCGAGCTCGTGAACGCGCTTGCGAAGTACCAGGTCGAGCAGTTCAAGGCGCGAAACGCCGAGCGCTTCGCCGACAACAAGCGCATGCACGACGCCGCGCTCGCGAAGTACTCCAAGGCCGACTTCGACGACATCAACGCCGGAATCGACGCGTGGTTCAACCCCGAGGGCGTCATGAACTACGTCGTCCGCAACTCGGAGATCGGGAACGACCCCGAGTTCCTCGAGCTCATGCGCTGGTGCGGACGCCACCGACCGACGAACGGATCCGTCGGCGCCGCCGCGGGCGGGCAGGGCACGGTCGGCCAGAGCGCCGGCTTCAAGGGCATCAGCTCCGCCTGGAACTAGACGATTTCCCGCGAACCGGGTTCTCAGGTGAGACATAAGGGGAGCGGGGGGCAACCAAACAAGGAAACACGAACATGCAGGTTAACGGAACGCGCGTTCTGACCTACGCCGACTTCGTGAAGGGCCTCGACCCCAAGGGCAACTTCGCCCACCGGATCGTCGAGCTCGTCGCGAAGAAGGTCGAGATGCTCGACGACATGACCGTCGTCGCGGCGAACAACGGCACGGCCCTCGAGACCACCGTCCGGACGGAGACGCCCACCCCGGTGTGGACGACGTACTACGGCGGCATCCCGTCCAACAAGGGCAGCAAGGCCAAGATCAAGGTCTCCACGGGCCGCATGGCCACGAAGATCCTCGTCGACAAGAAGCTGTACGACGACTCCAAGGACAAGGACGCCGTCCTCGAGGACGAGATCTCCGCCAACATCACGGGCATGAAGAACGAGCTCGCGAACGCGATGGTCTACGGCCTGCTGCGCGAGAACCCGCTCGGCATCAACGGCCTCTTCAAGCACTACTCCTCCTACGACAACGACAACACGGACGACACGGACAGCTCGCACTACGTGCTGAACGCGCTCGGCAAGTCCGGCGACACGTCCTCCAAGGGCAAGCTCGGCTCGATCGCGCTCGTCGGCTGGAGCCCGAACACGATCACCGCCTTCCATCCGGAGCACTCCGGCACGGGCGGCATCGAGAAGTCCGACAAGCGCGTCACGGACATCGCGGACCCGGACGCCGGCGGCGACGCGACCTACGAGGCCTATCTCCAGTACCTCTACTGGAACCTCGGCCTCGCGGTGCGCGACTACCGCTACGGCGGACGCATCTGCAACATCCAGCGCGACAAGATGCTCACGGGCGGCCTCGACGCCGCGCAGAAGTACATCGAGCTGATCGACCGCATCTCGCAGCGCGTCCTCGACGACGGCGTGAAGCAGGCCTGGTACATGGACCGCCTCATGTGGGAGAACGTCTCCACGCTGTTCGCGCGCGTCACGCGCCAGAACGCCGTTTCGTTCCAGCAGGTGGACGGCCGCAAGGAGCGCAAGCTCTTCGGCATCCCCGTCCGGATCATGGACGCCATGAAGATCAACGAGGCCGAAGTCCAGGCCTTCACCGCCTAGGAAAGGGGGAAACGGAAATGTCTCTGCACGACAAGAACCTGATCTTCTTCAACAAGACCGCGCTCGCCGCGGCCATGAACACGAAGATCACCTCGAAGATCGTCGACCTCCGCTACAACGGCGACGACGTCGACTGCCGCCTGTTCATCCGCGCGACGCTGGGCGCGAAGCCCACCGGCGAGGGTGCGGCCGTCAAGACCGAGGTCATGACGAGCGCGAACGGCACGAATTGGACGAAGGCCGCCGAGTACGCCTCCTCCGGCGAGAAGCTCGTCGCCGGCCCGCTGCCGCACGGCCTCAAGCGCTACGTCCGCCTCGAATGCACGGTCACGACCGCGCTCGGCGAGGCCAACACCGTGTTCGCCGAGATCACGGACGCGGTCGACTCCGAGCTGGACCAGAAGAAGGTCCAGGAGTGGAAGGGCATCCCGTCCGGCGGATCCGTCCCCGAGGGCATGGAGAACCTCGCCAAGACGGGCGACACCGTCACGGCCCCGTAACGAACCGGACGCCGTCCGGACGACGGAAACGTCCTGACACCGGCTTCCGGGCGGCGTCCAATCAGATTGGAGCACGAAATGAAGATCCTCTGCAAGTCCTCGACCCAGGTGCCCGGCACGGGCATCGTCATCAAGGGGCAGCGCGTGCTTTGGCACGACGGCGTCCCGTTCCCCCCGCAGGTGCTCGCGAACTTCGTCGACGCCGAGACCGGGGAGAAGCTGTCCAACCCGGAGCCCGAGGGCCGCGAAGGCGAGGATTCCGGCGAGGATGGCGACGGGGCCGCCGGTGTCGGCGAACCCACCGCGGAGCAGATCGCGGAGGAGCGGGCGCGCGCCGAGAAGACCGCGCGCGAGGAGCTGATCCGCCGCACGGCCGAACTTGGCCGCGCGAAGCTCGAGAGCGCGCTCGAAGCGGCCGGCGTTCCGCACAAGGCGAAGATGACGTGCGAGGAGCTCGCGAAGCTCCTGCTGCGCCACAACGGCGAGGACGTCGACTGATCCGGGAGGCGGGACATGGCGAAGAAGATCGAGATCTGCGTCGACTCCGACAGCTCCACGCTTTCCGTGGGGGCCGGACGTCTGTTCCTGGGGACCGTCCAGGGCGTCGAATTCGAGGGCTGGAAGCCCGAAGCCGGGAACGAGGCCGTGCTGACCCTGTTCGCGCACGACGGCGTCACGCCGCTCGCGCAGAGCCGCGTGGAAGACGGCCGCGTCGTGCTCGACCTCACGGGGGAGAATCTGCGGAAGGTCTTCGGCTGCGCTCCCGCCCGGCACCAGTTCGCCCTCTACCTGAACCAGCGCGGTCCCGGTGGAAACTTCCTCCCGGAGATCGAGGCCGTCGGCACCGTCTACGTGGACTGGTCGCCCGAAGTCTTCGACGCCGCGACCGGAGACGTCGCGACCCTCAAGGGGCCTCCCGGCTCGCCCGGCGCGGACGGCCGCAGCGCGTACGAGCTCGCCGTCGTGAACGGCTACAGCGGCTCGCTCGGGGACTGGCTCGGCGAGATGCAGTACAAGCGCGCCCTGCGCGGCCGCACGTTCGACTTCTCCGGGGCCACGTCGCGCAAGCTCGCGGACGCCATGAAGGCCGTCTTCGAGGCGCTTGGGGGCGAGGTCGAATGAACGCCGCCGCACTCATCGCCGCGGCCGCGGCTCTCATCTGCGCATGCCCGGCCCGCGCCGCGTCCGTCACGAAGGCGGAGCTGGGAGACCTCGGGCTCGGCGCGCGCGTCGTGACCGACGTCGACCTGTCCGGGCTCGACGTCTCGGAGCCCGGATACAGCGCCTTCACGAACACCGCCGGCGGCGTCATGCACGGACCGCTGAAGCTGGCCGGGGCCGGCTCCGAATACGCCGAGATCACCACGAACGGGGTGAGGGGCATGGCCTGGAAGAAGACCGGGTTCTTCACGTCCCAGCTGATCCCGTTCGAGTTCAGGTGGTACGACCTGATGACGGAGGACGAGGTCCCGGCGTGGGCGCGCGGACAGAACAAGCCCGCGTACACGGCCGAGGAGGTCGGAGCCCTGCCCGACACGACGACGCACCTTCCGGGTGATGTGCCGGTCACACGCAAGATCAACGGCAAGCCGCTCACGTCCGACATCGAGATCCGCACCGGTCTCGAGGTCGAGGATGCCGACCGGCGGTACTTCCCGCTCGACGTCGGCAACGCCTGGCAGACGTACTGGGACGGCGACGACGTCCGGCTCACCGTGACCAACTACTACGGCTCCGCGGGCATGCCGAGCCTCTACCTCGAGGAGAAGAGGCCGGCGGACGGGGACCATGCGTCGCCCTGGTTCCAGGTCGTCTGGGACGAGCGCACGCGCTGGACCGAGTTCCTGGCCGGCTACGCGGCCATCACCAACAAGGTGGAGCACGACAAGGCCGACAGGGCCTGGGGCGTGTACGACTCCTCGCTCGGGACGTACTCTCCGGACGGAGTGCTCCAGATCTCGCAGGAGCGCGTGCAGATCGCGGCGGGCCTCGCGTACCAGAAGACCGTCACCACGGGCGGGTGCGCCGTCTGGGTCCTACGGTCCACGCTGCCCGCCATCTTCTCCGGAACGCCCGCGGACGGATACTTCAGGATCGAGGACGGCGACGGATCCGTGCTGTTCGAAATCGTGAAGGGCAACAGGCGGACCGTCGGCGCGAACGCGTCCGCCCTCTCGACGAGCGAGGGCGCGATGACCGTGACATACAACGTCGACTCGGCCGAGCACCCGATCCTCGAGGTCTGCACGTCCCTGTCGGATCCGGACTGGCAGCAGGAGGGCGCCTGCCACTACGCAAACATATCCTGGAGGGGCGGGCCGGGCGCATGGGTCGTCGACGTCCTCCCGACCGCGCCGTACGCCAGCATGTTCGTCAAGGCGTCCTACGAGACGGGCGGCGAGACGTACATCAACAACGCGGTGCCGGTCGGGCTCGGAAGCGTCTTCGTCGACGGAAAGTCCTACCGTGTCAAGGTGGTCGAGATCAACGGCCGGAAGGTTCTCGGGCTCGAATGAACGCGGTCGTACAGACGTACCAGACATTGCTGACGTGCGCGTGCTGCGCGGCGCTCGCCGCAATCCTCGCGGCCGCCGTGTCGTCCGTGTGCGGGCGGAGCCTGTCCGCCATCCGCAGGGCGCTGTCCGGGCGCGAGCTGGCCGTGTTCTCCCTTCTGGCCGCGGCCTGCACGTTCGCGGCACAGAAGCACCTCGTGTCGTATCCGAGGACCGACCCGACGCAGGCCTACCTCGTCGACAACGGCTCGTGGGTCGAAGGCGACCTCGTCCACGTGGACTTCCGCACGCTCATCGTCCCGTCCAGCGCGTCCCTTTTCGTCGACCGGCGCCCGCTCTCGTCCACGTCCGACGCGGACTGGGTCAACCACCTTGCGACCACCATCGGCGAGTTCCGGCCGCCCGTCGAGTTCGAGTTCGCCGAAGCCACCAACTACAGCTGGATCGTCTACACGACATGGACGCCGGGCCCGTCCGTCGTGACGAACGGCGTCTGGCACGCGATGTGGGGGCGCGACCGCAGGTCCGGCCGGCACGCCATCCCTCTCAGGACCGCCGTCCGGGTGGACGGCCGCACGATCGCGACGCCCAAGTCGGTCCGTGATGCAGAAGGAGGTACGAGCAAATGAGGTACATGTTCATCGCCGCCGTGTCGGCCGCGCTGCTTGCGCACGCCGCTCCTCAGGCGGACTACGTCGAGGGAGAGCAGTCGTGCGTCCTGGTGACGCCGGAGCTGCAGGCGGCCGCCAAGATGATGTTCGGCGCGGAGGGCGCGAGCAACATCCTCCACGCCGCCCGCCTCCAGATGCTCAAGTACGACGCGGACATGGCGACCGAGGCCGGCCGCCGCGCGTGGCACGGACGCCTGGTAAGAGAGGAGATCCACACGAACGACTTCGCGAAGATCCAGGTCTACAGCAACACGGTCGACGGGACGACCTGGCGCTACCGCATGTCGTTCAAGCCGAAGGCCGCCGTCGTTCCCGGCCGGCGCCGCACGACCTACACGACCAACGGCATACCGGCGCGCCTGGCCGCGGCACGCGCGGCGCGGGCGGCTCAGATCGACGACGGACCCGCCGTCACGAACATCCACACGGTCGCGAACGCGCCGAAGGGGAACTGACGTGGGCGCGAAGGAGCTGAACGAGCTGTGGAACCTCCTGCGGGAGAACGAGAAGTCCATCGCCGTGCTGAACGAGAAGTTCGGCGCGCAGGACAAGACCCTGCAGAAGCTCAAGGAGGACAACGAGGCGATGCGCGCGATCCTCAACCGCGCGATCGGCGCGAAGACGGTCGTCGGCCTCATCGGCGGCGCCATCTGCGTCGCGGTCGGGTGGTTCATCTCCTGGTTCGGGGGGAGGACGTGATGGCGCAGACGCATGGCAGATGGACGGCTCCGCTCGTGCGGCTGCCGATCTTCGAGGACAGGAACGCCACGCTCATGGAGACGTGGCACGTCGAGGTCCGCGGCTGGACGTTCGACGTGCCGGAGGGGACGAAGACGGACGGCGCGAGCATCCCGCGCGCGCTCTGGGGCGTCTGCGGGCATCCGCTCGAGGCCCCCCGGGTCTACGCCGCCATCGTCCACGACTGGCTCTACGGGGGTGGCGGCCCGGTCGGGATGACGCGCGCCGAGGCGGACGCCGTCTACCGCGACCTGCTCGTCGCCTACGGATGGGGCCGGTGGAGGGCCTGGATCGAATGGACGGCGCTCCGCGTGTGCGGCGCGTCTCACTGGACAAGCAGAACCGAAAAGGAGAAATGACATGAAGACCATGACGATGATCGCCCTTGCCGCCTGCGCGGCCATTCCGTGCGGATGCCAGACCCGCATCACGGCGGAGAAGCATCCCGAACAGATCGTGCCCATCCAGCAGGTGGTTGAAGTCAACGGCGAGCAGCGCGTCGTCACGACCGACTGCGTGCGCGCCTCCGGCGGCTGGTACGCCACCGCCAGGTCTCCGCTCTGGGCGAAGGAGGAGCTCCGCGGACTTTCGATCGGGGTCGAAACCAACGGCGCCGTGCGTCTGGCACTTGACTCGTACGAGCGGGACCTCTCCACCAACGCGGTCGTGATGGCGCACCAGTTGGTCGAGGATTTCGGGATCCTCGCGGAGAAGGCCATCGCGGCCTACGCGTCCTGCGGCGTGTCGGTCATCGGCGCGAAGGCCGCGGCGTCGTCCGGCAAGACGAACGCGCGCGCCGCGGCGGATGTCAAGCGCGCCATCGCGTCCTACATCCTCAAGGGCGGCAACGCCGCGAACGCGAGCGTGACGTGCGCGGACGGGTCGTGCACCTTCACCGACGGCGTCGTCACCGAGGTCGTCCAGTACTGAGGAGCGGCATGACCATCAGCGCAGAGAACATCCAGGCCTGCCAGGAGGCGCTCTTCCTGCTCCGTCAGGACGTCGGCCTCCCGACGGTCGAGGGCGCGGCCTCCGACACGTCGATCGAGTGGGCGAAGTGCCGGATCGCATTCGGAGCGGCCGTCACCGAGGTCTGGAACGCGCACGACTGGGCGGTCCAGCTGCGCATGGATGCGGCCGAGGCGGAGGCGGCCGCGCATGACTGCGCCGGCTGGAGCGAGCCCATGCGCCGCGCGCTCGCCTGCTGCGTCGCGCGGGAGCTTGCGGTCCCCCTCGCCGGCCGCGTGCAGGACCTGCAGAACTGGGACGCGATGTACCAGCGCAAGCTCGTCTACGCGCGCTGCCGGTCGCTCGAGGCCGAGCGCCGCGCAGTCGACGACCCCGTCCACGCGGAGCTGCTGTCGGTCCTCGTCCCCAGGTTCTCCGAGTCCGAGGGCCCGTCCCTCCCGCGCTCCGTGAAGAGCATCACCGACCGCGCGGACGCGCTTGCGGACTCCTCGCGCCACGCCGTCCTCACGGCCCACGCCTGGAACTTCGCCCGCGCGGAGGACCCGACGCCGTCGTGCCGCGTTCCCCGCGGGAACGCCTATCCGTTCGCGTCCGAGGTGCCGCCCGGCTGCGTCCATCTCGAGGCCGTCCTCGGCGAATCCGGCGAGCTGAACGACTGGAAGCTCTTCGGGCGCACGATCGTCTCCATGCAGCCCGTGCGGAGCGCCGTCTACGTGCGCGACGACCGGCGCCCGATGAAGTGGCCGCCGCTCGTGAAGCGCGCCTTCGTGTTCCGCCTCGCGGCCGACGTCGCGCAGACCGAGGTCCCCGGACTCCTCGCCGCGATGGAGCAGAAGTACGCGGAGGCCCTCGCGGAGGCGAAGCTCCGGGACTCGCGCGAGAGCAACACGCCCCGCGACGCCTGGGGCCGCAACCACTACGCCGACGCGATGGCCGGCCGCGCGCC
>JAEDMN010000248.1 GCA_016302985.1 Kiritimatiellia bacterium
CAGGCGGGGTGGATGCGTCCCGCCGGACGGGCGTCACGCCTTTTCCGACGGACGGACGTCGACGAGGCAGAGCTCGACATGGGGCGGCTCCCCGCCGTAGTCCGAACAGGTCAACGTGAAGCAGATGTCGAACCTGCGGTAGGCGTCGCCGCGCAGCGCTTCGGCCTCGGGGCCATGCCCCCACCACACCGCGCGCGGCACCCGCTTGTCCGTAAAGGCCATCGAAAGATGCCGCCCATCCGCCCCCATGACCCCGATGCGGGCGAAGGCGACATCCCGAATCCCGAACACGGGCAGGGGATTGCCCTCCCCGAAGGGCTCCAGCTTCCGGAAGGCCTCCAGCAGCTCGAGCGTCAGGTCGGCGGGATCCACCCAGCCGTCGAAATGCACGGCGGCGGCCGCAGGCGCGGCGCGGTACTGCGCCGCACAGGCGGACTGGAAGCCGTTGCGGAAGGCCTCGAAGGCCCCGGGGCGGAGTGTGAAACCGCCTGCGGCCGCGTGGCCACCGAAGCGGACGAGGTGCTCGGAGACGGACTGAAGCGCCTCGTGGACGTTGTAGCCCTCCGGCGCGCGGACGCTGCCCGTGTCCCCCACGGCGACGGCGACGGGGACATGCGCGGTCTCGAGCAGGCGCGACGCGACGATGCCCGCGACGCCCATGTGCCAGTCCTCGCCCCGCACCACGACGGCGGGAAGTCCGTCGAAGGACCCGACCTGCGCGCGGGCCTCCTGGGCCATGCGCAGTTCCTCGGATTTCCGCTGCCCGTTGAAGGAGTCGACGGTCACCGCGAGCATCCGAGCCTCCTCTCGGTCCGTCGCCATCAGCAGGTCGTAGGCGGTCTGCGCAGACGCCATCCGTCCGGCGGCGTTGATCCGCGGTCCCAGCGTGAATCCGTAGTCCCGCGCGACCACCGGCTCGGCCCGCCGTTGCGCGCGGTCAAGCAGTTCGCGCAGGCCAAGGGGCGCGCAGGACCTGAAATTCGCAAGGGACTGGGTAACGAGGATGCGGTTCTGCCCAGCCAGAGGCATCAGGTCCGTGACGGTCGCAAGCCCGGCAAGCACAAGGAGAGGTCCGCCGAACTTGGGTCCGGCGTAGAGGCCCTCGGCCGTCATCCGCCGGGCCAGCGCGGAGGCGAGGAAGAACGCCACGCCTGCGCCGCAGAGGTCGTCGCAGCCCGGCGCGGAGGCGACGCGGGGGTTGACCAGCGCATCCGCCTCGGGCAACGCCTCGCCGGGGAGATGATGGTCCGTCACGACGACATGGATTCCGCGCCGCCGGAGCGATGCGACTTCCTCGGGCGAGGAGATTCCGTTATCGACCGTGACGACGAGCGCGACGTCCGGATGGCTCTCGAGCATTCGGCCCAGCGAAGTCGCAGTCATGCCGTACCCCTCGCCCTCGCGCTTCGGGAAGAAGGCCGCGACCGACGCACCCAGGCGGCTCAGCGCCGAGACGAGGATCGCCGTCGCGCAGACACCGTCCGCGTCATAGTCGCCGAAGACGACAACGAGACGCTTCTCGCGGATGAACGGGAGAAGGACCTCGACCGCGCGGGGTATGCCCGGCAGCGATTCAGGAGCGGCAAGGCGCGCGAGAGACGGATTCGAGAATTCGTCCAGGGACTCCGCGGTGACGCCACGGGCCGCGAGAACGCGCGCGACGAGCGGCAGACAGCCGCTCGCCACGAGCGCCCCGTAGGCATCCGGATCGTATTCGCGCGCGCTCCACCTGGGAGCAGCGCACATGGCGTCACTTGTCCTTCGGCGTGCCGAGCATGCACTTCACCGTGGCCTCGACGGCGAGTTCGTCGCCGACATAGCCCTTCAGGGTGAAGATGCCGAGCGGAACGCGGATCTTCGTGTTCTCGGCCACCGTGAACAGCGTGTCGCCAGGACGAACCTGGCGGCGGAACTTGACGCCGTCGATGTGCGCGAGGAAGAAGAGCGGCACGCCATCGCCGAAAATCTTCCGGGCGACGAGGCCCGCGCCGGCTGTCTGGGCCATCGTCTCGATGAGCACGACGCCGGGGACGACCGGATGGCCGGGGAAATGGCCCTTGAAGAAGTCGTTCTTCTCCTCCGTGTACGTGTACTTGCCGAGCGACCCCGTCTCGTCGGCGGAGACGAGCTCGTCGACGAACAGGAACGGCGGACGGTGCGGGAGAAGTTCGATGCCGGGCTTGTTGAACGTTTCCTTGAACTGCGGGAATTCCATATTCACCTCCTAGTACTTGCGGAACACGAGCACGGCGTTGTGGCCGCCGAAACCGAGGGAGGTCGACGCGGCGACGCGGATGTCGCGCGTGACGCCGACGTTCGGCGTGTAGTTCAGGTCCAGCGGGACCTCGCCCTTGTCGGCGGCGACCTCGAGGTCGGGGTTCTCGTAGTTGATCGTCGGCGGGATGAAGGACTCCTTGACGGCCAGCGCGCAGAACGCGGCCTCGAGGGCGCCCGTGGCGCCGAGCAGGTGGCCCGTCATGGACTTCGTGGAGGACACGTTGATGCCCTTCGCGAGGTCGCCGAAGACCTCCTTGAACGCCTTCGTCTCCATCTGGTCGTTCAGATGGGTGGAGGTGCCGTGCGCATTGATGTAGTCGACCATGGAGAGGTCCGTCACGTCCGCGTCGGCCAGCGCCAGGCGGATCGCCTTGACGGCGCCGGCACCGCTCGGATCGGGGGCCGTGATGTGGTAGGCGTCGGACGTGGCGCCATAGCCGGCGAGCTCGCAGTAGACCTTCGCGCCGCGGGCCTTCGCGTGCTCCTCGCTCTCGAGGATCAGGATGGCCGAACCCTCGGACATCACGAAGCCGCAACGGTCGGCGTTGAACGGACGGGAGCCCTTCTCGGGGTTGTCGTTGAACTGCGTGCAGAGCGCGCGCATCTTCATGAAGCCGCCCGTGCAGTACTCGTCGATCGTCGCCTCGGTACCGCCCGCGATCACCACGTCCGCGCGGCCGGCGCGGATCAGGTCGAGCGCGAAGCCGAGCGCGTCCGTGGAGGATGCGCACGCCGTCACGACGACCTGCGCCTGGCCCTTCGCGCCGAGCGCCATCGACACGTTGCCGGCGGCCTCGTTCGGGATGAGCGACGGGATGTAGGACGGAAGCAGGCGGCCCGGCCCCTTCTCGAAGAGGACCTTGAAGCCCTCGTTGTTGATGTCCATGCCGCCGATGCCGTTTCCGAGCAGCGTCGCGACGCGGTCCATGTCGGGCTTGTTCTCCTCGGTGTAGCCGGCGTCGGCCCACGCCTCCTTGGCCGCGGCGACGGCGTACTTGCAGAAGAGCGCGAGATGGCGCGCGGCCTTCGCGTCGAGGTAGTTCTTCTCGGCGGCGTACGCGTCGAAGTCCTTCACCTCGCCCGCGATCTGACAGGTGCAGCGGGAGGGGTCGAACTTCGTGATGCGCGAGATGCCGCTCTTGCCGGCCTTGACGTTGGCCCAGGTGGCGTCCTTGCCGTTTCCGCAGGGGCAGACCATGCCGATGCCCGTAATGACGACTTTCTTCTTCATCTTCTCTCCTTGTTTTTTAAATGCCTTTGCTTCTGTCCGAAGGCGCCCGGCCGTGTCAGAGGGCCGTGAAGAACGACTGGATCTCCTCAAGCTGCGGGACCTTCGAGACAATGTATTCGCGGCAGGCGGCGTAGATCTCCGCCGACGTGCGGTCCGTGCAGAGGGCGCGCGCGCGGTCCGCCATCTCCCGGATCTCGTCGCGGGTGAGGGCGCGCACGACCTTGCGGAGCACGGGGATGTAGCTCGGGCTCATGGAAAGCGACGAGACGCCGAGCCCCAGCCACAGCAGCCCCAGGACCGGATCGCTGGCCGTTTCGCCGCAGACGGAAACGGGAATGCCGGCGGCTTTCGCCGCGCGGACCGTCATGTCGACCAGACGGATGACGGCCGGGTGGGCGGGCTGGTAGAGGTAGGAGACGTGGTCGTTGCCGCGGTCCGCCGCCAGCGTGTACTGCACCAGGTCGTTCGTGCCGATCGAGAAGAAGTCGACCTCGCGCGCCAGTTGGTCCGCGCAGATCGCCGCGGCGGGGATCTCGACCATGCACCCCACGGGGATCTTCTCGTCGAACGGCACGCCCTCGCCGCGCAGCTCGTCCTGCACCTGGCGCAGGAGGGCGTTCGCCTCGCGGAGCTCCTGGACCGTGGCCACCATCGGCCACATGATCGCGGAGGGACCGAGGGCGCTCGCGCGGAGAATGGCGCGCACCTGGTCGCGAAAGGCCGCGCGGTGCGCCAGCAGCCACCGGATCGACCGGCAGCCGAGAAAGGGATTCGCCTCGCGGGACTTGACGCCGCGCATCAGCTTGTCGCCGCCGAGGTCGAGCGCGCGGAAGACCACGCGCGCCTCCGGTCCCATGGCCGACGCCGCGCGCACGGCGTCCGAATAGACGACGGCCTGCTCCTCCTCCGTCGGCTCGTGGTCGCCGCCCAGCCAG
>JAEDMN010000032.1 GCA_016302985.1 Kiritimatiellia bacterium
ACATTTGCAATCGGTTTTGCGCGACGAGACCCTGCGGCACCGCCTGTTCAGGGCATGACAAGCCACCCGACGGGATGCCGACGGGGACAGATCGGACGCATTCTGCGGGCCGCCCGACCGCCCGTTGCGATTCAAAGCGTCAGGAACTCGCGCGAGACGTACCTGCGGTGCGGGACGGGACGGGATGGCGCGACGCAATCCCGGCCCTGTGGACAAAGGTCGCCTCCTACGGCCTACCTGTGCGAAGAATTGGGGATTTGTAATCCGTGTCGGGTACACGGGCGTAACCGTCTCATCGCGCTCGACCCTGCGCGCGGCCCCCAAGCGCTCGGGCGCAGGTGCGGGTTATGGATGACGAGTGAGAGGTGCGGGTTGGCGAACCTGCACGGGAGGCGGGCTCTGGCGTCGGTTCGTCTACTCCAACAGCATTTCGGCGCGGGACGCGCCGGGGAGGAGGAGCGCCTGCGGATCGGCGCCGAGCGCGAAGGTGACGACGCCGTCCACGACGGGGACGGGCGTGCGGTTGCCCATGTAGTCCGAGCGTTCGGCGCACGCCGCGTCGGTGCGGATGCGCACCGTGCGCGGTGTCTCCGCGTCCCAGTCCCAGCCCGCGAGCACGACACCCCTGAACGCGCGCTTCTCCCCCTTGTAGCGGAACAGGTGCAGGTTGTCCCGCGAAACCAGCCGCGCGTCGAAGGCGAGCCCCTGGAAGATGGCCGTGAGCGCGGCGAAGCTCGCGTAGCCCGCGCGCGGGTGGAGGGAGGCCGTCATGAGGCCGTAGCCGGGTTCCGAGCCCTCGAGCCAGCCGGTCGCGCGGAGGTTGTACCAGATGTAGTCGCGCGCGCCCCACGCCCAGGCGTAGAGCGTCTTCGCCCAGACCGTGCGCGCGACGCGGATCTCGTCCCCGCCGAACGTCGTCTGCGCCGTCTCGCCGGAGATCCAGGGGCGCGTTCCGAGTCCCGTCTTCGCGCGGAGCGGCAGGAACTCGTCCTGGATGCGCGCGACGTAGTCCTCGAACGCACCGTGGCAGTGGAGGGCCCAGGCGTCGTAGAGCTCGGGGTGTTCCGCAAACGTCTCGATCAGTCCGGGGTTGTCCTTCGGGGACGTCAGCCGGCGCGAGGAGGCGCCCGCCCAGCCGTTCGGCGTCACGCACGCCGCGGGGAAGCCGGCGTGCACGCCCTCGTACGCCTCGCGCTGCATGCGCAGCGCCTCGTCGGGCTTCAGCAGGTCCGGGGACGTGAGGTCCCATTCGTTCCCGATCTCGTAGTAGTCGATCTGGCGGCCGTACCGCGCCGCGAAGTCGCGGCAGAAGGCGCGGAAGAGTCCGGGGCGGCTCGGCAGGCAGCCCGGCCGCCGCAGCCCGGCGCGCGCCTTCAGCACCTCCGGATCGACCGCCCAGCGCGGCGTGCCGCCGACGATGATCTCGAGGGCGAGGCCGGCGTCCCGCAGCCGCTTCAGCAGGTCGTCGGACTTCGACCAGTCGCGCGAACCGTCCGGCCGCGCGATGTCCGCGAACATGAAGCTGTAGTCCGTGCGCGTGAACTTCGCGCCCGCGGCGACCAGCGCGTCGATCGTCGGGTCCACGAGGTCCGGCAGGTAGTAGGTGCCGTGATAGTGGATGCCGAAGCGGAACGCCGGCTTCTCCACGACGGGCGTCCGTTCGTGCAGGTCGACGACCGCGAAGCGCGTCGACTTCCGCGCCGTCGAGCCGTCGGGCCCCGTCACCTCCGCATCCACGAACCAGAGGCCCTTCGCGGGCAGCTCCGGCGCATCGAGCCGCACCGTCCCGCCTGCGGGAACCGTCAGGTCGAGCGGACGGCGGATTTCGCGCCCGAAGACATCCGAGAAACGGAGCGCCCCCTTCCAGGACATCTCCCGCTGCGCGGGGTTGCGGACCGTCACGACGGCGCGTTCGCCGGGCTTCTCCCGGCGCACGAGGTGCAGGCGGTTGCCCGTCTCGACGTCCAGTTCCGGCACCTCCGCGGCCGGCCGGCGGAAGAGGCCCTCGGCCGAGACGGGGCGCAGCGCCACGTCCCCGCACGTCAGGGACAGGAACGAATAGCGTCCGTCGTACGGCAGGTCCGTCGCGAAGCGGACCTCCTGCCCGACGGCGCGGCCCTGGAAGCGCAGCCGTTCGCCCTGGCCCACCGAGCCCTTCGAGTTCGCGGAGAGCGTGAGCGTCATGCCGCCCTCCGTCCCGGACGGCAGGCGGAAGACCAGTTCGTCCGCCGCGGGGAACGGCGCGGCGCCCGGATACGTCGTGTCGACGGAGACCGGTGCGCGGTACGACACCGTGCGCGCCTGCGGCGTCACGGGCGGCAGCACCTCGAACCGAACGAGCGTCATCTCGGCATACCGTCCGCCCGACGCGAAGTGTCCGTTGAGGCTCGTGAAGCGCAGCGGCGGATCGGGCACCTTGTTCGCCCTGTCGCCGCCGCCCCAGCAGCCATTGTGCGCAGTGCGGACCTCGAACGTGCAGGCAAGGAGATTCTCGGACGGCATCTGCTCCACCTGCGACGGCAGGTACTGGAACGTCTCGCCGTCGCGGTCCGTGAAGTTGACGGCCATCTGCTTCGTCACGTTGCGGAACGGGCGCCGCCGCATCACGAGGCGCACGCGGCTTCCCAGCCAGTCGCCCGGCTGCAGGTCCCCGCGGACGTCGACCGTGCACCAGCGCGGCCCCGGCGCCATCTGCAGGGGATCAAAGCGGAAGCGCAGGCCGTCCGCGTCCCCCGTCACCTGCCGCGCCGCCTCGGACGCGTTCGTGTACACGCCGCCCGTGAGCCGCACGTTCCCCTTCGCCGCCTCGGCGGCGAAGTCGAAGTCCTTCGGCCGCCCGGCGCAGACCGCGCCCGCGCAAAGCGCGATTCCGACCACAATGTACGCCATGCGCATGACATGCCTCCCGACAATTGAGTTGCGCGCCGGCCCCCGGCGCGCGGATTGGGTCCGCGCGGCCCGCTCGACCAGCGCGACGGCGTCGCGCGCGTCGCGCGCCGTGAGAAGGGACGCGTCGGCGCGTCCCGCGAGCAGGTCGACGAAGTAGCGCTGCTCGGCCTCGTAGGCGCCCGTCTTCGGAACCTTCGGGGCGAACGGCTTCCCGGCCGCCGGATAGACCAGGTAGGGTTCGGGGCGCTTCGGATCGAAGACGACGGACGCCTTCTCGAGCGTCACGCGGAAGGACGCCTCGAAGCCGAGCGTCTTCGCGTTGGACCACGATGCCGTGGCGGAGACGACCATGTCCGGATAGTCATAGACGAGATGCGCGTGGTCGAGGACGCCATCCGCGCGGCGGTGCGTCCGGACGGCCACGTCCCGCGGCTTCCCGAACAGGAACTGGATCATGTCCGCGTCGTGGATGTGCAGGTCCAGCAGGCAGCCGCCGGACTGCTTCGCGTCGAGGTACCAGGCGTGTCCGCCCTTCGCCTCGGGCGGATTGGACGAACGGTGGAACTCGGCGGCGACGACCCGGCCGTACCTTCCGGAGAGAATCAGCTTCCGCAGCGCGACGTACTCGGGCCAGAAGCGCAGGCACTGCGCGACGAGAAGCGTCCGCTTCGCGCGGCGCGCGGCCGCGAGCATCGCGTCGCAGTCCGCCGTCGACAACGCCATGGGCTTTTCGCAGAGCACGTGGTAGCCGGCCTTCAGCGCGGCGACGGAGAGGTCGCGGTGCAGGGACGTCGGCAGCGTGAGGTCGACGGCGTCGAAACCGCCCGCGGCGAGCATCCGCGCGTAGTCGTCGTAGACGGCGACGCCCGTGAAGTCCGTGGACGTGTCCGCGCCCGCGAGGTTCCCGCCCGCGACGGTCTTCAGCTGGCCGAGGTTCGCGTCGCAGATCGCGACGACCTTCGCGCCGCGGATTCGCTTCCAGTTTCCGTAATGCATCCGGCCCATGAAGCCGAAGCCGGCGATGGCGATGCGCGTCACGGTCAGAGGTTCGCGAACGGGTTGCAGCTGAAGCCGCTCGAGAACGAACGGCCGCCATGGTCTCCGCCCACGCGCTTCGGACCGCTCGAATAGCCACCGCGGCCGCCGCCGTCGCGGCGACCGCCGCCCGAGTAGCCGCCGCCCTGACCGGCCGCGGGACGCGGCTGCGTGCGGGCGGTGAGGGAGATGCGCTGGCGCGCCTTGTCGACGCCGATCACCTTCACCTTGATCCTGTCGCCCACCTTCACGACCTCGTTCGGGTCGCGGACGAAGCGGTCGGCGAGCTCGGAGACGTGCACGAGGCCGTCCTGGTGGACGCCGATGTCGACGAAGGCGCCGAAGGCCGCGACGTTCGTGACGACGCCCTCGAGGGTCATGCCCTCCTTCACGTCGTCGATCGTCGTGACGTCGTCGCGGAACGCGGGCTTCTCGAAGACCGCGCGCGGGTCGCGGCCCGGCTTCTTCAGCTCGGCCACGATGTCCTTGAGCGTGAGCTCGCCGACGTCGTTCGTGATGTAGCGGCGCACGTCGATCTTGTCCGCGAGCAGCGAATTGCCCACGAGGTCGCCGACCTTCACGCCGAGGTCGCCCGCCATCTGCTCCACGAGGGCGTAGCGCTCGGGATGGACCGCGGACGCGTCGAGCGGGTTCGCGGCGCCGCGGATGCGGAGGAAGCCGGCGGACTGCTCGAACGCCTTCGGGCCGAGCTTCTCGACCTTGAGGAGGTCCCTGCGGCTCTTGAACGCGCCGTTCGCGTTGCGCCAGGCGACGATGTTCTTCGCGAGCGCGGGGCCGATGCCGGAGACGCGCGTCAGGAGCGGGGCGGAGGCCGTGTTCAGCTCGACGCCCACCATGTTCACGCAGCTGACGACGACGTCGTCCAGCTTCTTCTCGAGCATGGTCTGGGAGACGTCGTGCTGGTACTGGCCGACGCCGATCGCCTTGGGCTCGATCTTCACGAGCTCGGCGAGCGGATCCTGCAGGCGGCGGCCGATGGAGATCGCGCCGCGCACCGTCAGGTCGAGTTCCGGGAACTCGTCGCGGGCGACCTCGCTCGCGGAGTAGACGGACGCGCCGGACTCGCTCACGCTGACGACCATGACGTCCTTCGCGCCGATGAGCTTCAGCACGTCGCGCACGAAGGCCTCGGTCTCGCGGCCCGCCGTGCCGTTGCCGACGGCGATCGCCTCGGGGTGGAAGTGGTCGACGATCTTCGCGATCGTCTCCTGCGCCTCGGCCGTGCGCTGCATCGGGTAGATGACCGTGTTCACGAGGAACTTGCCGGTCGCGTCGAGCATGGCGACCTTGCAGCCCGTGCGGATGCCGGGATCGATCGCCAGCACCTTCTTCTCGCCCAGCGGGGCCGCGAGCAGGAGGTGACGCAGGTTCTCGGCGAACACCTCGACCGCCGCGCGGTCGGCCTCCTCCTTCTTCGTGAAGGAGACGTCGAGCTCGCAGCTCGGCGCGAGCAGGCGCTTGTACGCGTCCTCCGCGGCGAGGCGGATGTTCTCGTCCTCGCGCCAGTCGACGATCTCGAGCATGCGGTCCACGAGCGGGGCGCGGTCCACGACGAGGCGGACCCACAGCACGCCCTCGTTCTGGCCGCGGCGGATGGCGAGGTAGCGGTGGCTCGGCATCTCGGAGATGGGCTCGGAGTAGTCATAGTACTGCTCGAACTTCGTCGGCTCGGTCGGCTTCGGCGCGACGACCTCGCTCTTGACCGTGGACTTGCGGGCGAAGGCGTCGCGGACGAGGCCGCGCACGTCGGCGATGTCCGCGATGCGTTCGGCGATGATGTCGCGGGCGCCCTGCAGGTCCTCGGCGGAACCGTCGTAGGGCTCGTGGTTCCAGATCTTGTCCGCGAGCGGCTCGAGGCCCTTCTCCTTCGCGATCATCGCGCGGGTGCGGCGTTTCGGCTTGTAGGGCTGGTAGAGGTCCTCGAGGGCGTTCTTCTGCATGCACGCCTCGATCTTCGCGCGCAGCTCGTCCGTCAGCTTGCCCTGGTCCTCGATGGACTTCAGGATGGTCGCCCGGCGGTCCTCGAGCTCCGCGTAGTAGGAAAGGCGTTCCTGGATCCTGGAGATCTGCACCTCGTCGAGGTTGTTGTGGACCTCCTTGCGGTAGCGGGCGATGAAGGGAATCGTGTTGCCCTCGTTCAGCAGCCGCGCGACGGCGGCGATCTGGCCGGGCGTGATGCCCAGTTCGGCGGAAACACGCGGCAGCACCTGCTGCGCATTCAGTTCGTTCGTCATTTGGGGAGCCTTTTCGTCAAACGGATCAGAGTCCGGGGAAGTCGAGGGTCGCGAAGTAGTCCGCAAGCGTCTCCGCGCGGCGGATCACCTGCACGGAGCCGTCCGCGCGCCGCAGCAGCTCGGCGCTGCGGAGCTTGCCGTTGTACTGGAAGCCCATCGCGTGGCCGTGCGCGCCCGCGTCGTGCAGCACGAGCAGGTCGCCGGGCTGCACTTCGGGAATCGCGCGCTGGATCGCGAACTTGTCGTTGTTCTCGCAGAGCGACCCCGTGACGTCGCAGGTCATCAGCGGCACCTCGGCCTTCTCCGTGTAGGTCGTGCCGGCGGGGCCGTACTTCGGAACCGAGATGTGGTGGTAGGCGCCGTAGAGCGCCGGGCGCATGAGGTTCGACATGCAGGCGTCGAGGCCGACGTACGTGCGGTACGTCCTCTTGAGGTGGCGCACGCGCGCGACGAGGTAGCCGTACGGCCCCGTGATGCAGCGGCCGCACTCCATGTAGAGCTTCAGGTCCGGATGGCCCTTCGCGATCAGGTGCGCGCGATAGGAGGCCTCGATGCCCGCGCCGATCGTCTCGAGGGGCTGCGCCTCCTGGTCGGGCCGGTAGGGGATGCCGATGCCGCCGCCGATGTTGATGAAGTCGAACGTGATGCCAACCTTCTTCGAGATGTCCACGACGAGGTCGAAGAGGAGCGTCGCCGTGTCGATGATGTACTGCGGGGAGAGCTCGTTCGAGGCGACCATCGTGTGCAGGCCGAAGCGCTTCACGCCCTTCGCCTTCATCCGCGCGTAGGCGTCGTAGAGCTGCTCGGTGGTGAAGCCGTACTTGGCCTCCTCGGGCTTGCCGATGATGGCGTTGCCGCCCTTCAGCGGACCGGGGTTCCAGCGGCAGCACATGAGCGCGGGCAGCTTCCCGCACGCGCGCTCGACCGCGGCGATGTGCGTGATGTCGTCGAGGTTCACGATCGCGCCCAGCTCGACGGCCTTCCGGAACTCGGCGTCCGGCGTGTCGTTGGACGTGAACATGACGTCCTCGCCGACATTGCCGACGGCCTCCGCCAGGACGAGCTCGGCCATGGAGGAGCAGTCGCTGCCGAAGCCCTCCTCCTTCAGGAGCTTCATGAGCCAGGGGTTCGGCGTCGCCTTGACGGCGAAGTACTCGTGGAAACCGGGATTCCAGGCGAACGCGGCCTTCAGGCGGCGGGCGTTGGCGCGGATGGCCTTCTCGTCGTAGATGTGGAAAGGCGTCGGGTGCTGCGAGGCGATCGCCTCGAGCTGTTCGTTCGTGAACGGGAGCGTTTTCATAGCGGGAGATTATACCAAAACCCGGACTCCGATGCGGGGCCGACCAAGGTTCCTAGGGACGCGTCGCCGCCGGGGCGGCGGCCTTCAGCTGCGCGATCCTGGCGCGGAGGGCCTTGACCATCTCGGGCACGTCGACGATGTCCCTGACCGTCGCCTCGAGCGGACAGAGTCCGGACCTGTCGCGGTTCAGGATCTGCGGCACGAGCTTGTCGCACGAACAGGGGATGCCATGCTCCTTCAGCAGCGCGACGCCGGGCTCGCACATGAGCGCGGCGTGGACGCGCTTCGCGCCGAAGGCGACGCAGACCGCTGCCGCGGCCTTGCCGATCACCTTGTCCACGACCCAGGCGCCCTTCACGTCCTCCGGCTTCGCGTCGCAGAGGTCCAGCAGCGGGGAGAGCCCGCGGCCGTTGCCCGAGGCGCAGATCACCCCGTCCCGCACCAGCAGCACCGCGGCCTTGTTCGCGTCGAAGAGGCGCTTGGCCTCGGTGAGAATGTCGTCGTCGCCCATCGGCTTCACCTCCCTGTGGACCTCGAACCCCTCCACCTCCATCGCCGGCAGCGGACGCGCCGGGCAGAGGTGCTCGCACGCGCCGCAGCCGATGCACTTCGTCCGGTCCACGACCGGCACCTTCGGCGCGGACGCGTCGTGTTCGTCCAGCGGGATGAAGAAGACCGCCTGCACGGGACAGTGGCGGCGGCAGGCGTCGCAGGGGACGCCCTCGGACGCCGCCAGGCAGCGGTCCGCATGCCAGACGGCCTGCCCGACGTGGACGTTGCGCTTCTGCTCGGTCTTCACGGGACGGATCGCGCCTGCGGGGCACACCTCGCCGCACGTCGTGCACTCGGGCCGGCAGTAGCCGCGCGCGAAGCCCATCTCGGGCTGCGCCAGGCGCTTCGGGTCCGTCGACGGCCGCAGCACGTGCGTCGGGCACAGCTGCACGCAGAGCTGGCAGCCCACGCACTTCCGCGAAAACGCGGCCAGGCCGCCCGCGCCCGGCGGCAGCACCGGCCGCGCCCGGACGGGCACGCCCGGCGGCGTCACCTCGGCGAAGCCGCCGTCCACGACCTTGTCGTCCTCCGCGAACGCGCCCGCGGCGGCGAGGCCCGTTCCGACGAGGAACGCCCTCCGGTTCACTTCGACCATGTCACCGCCCCCTTCTGGCAGGCCGCGCCGCAGTCGAAGCACGCCACGCACTTCGCTCCGTCGACCGTGCCGTTCGCGACGTCGATCGCCCGCGCCTTGCACGCGCGCGCGCACTGCCCGCACTTCACGCACTTCGCGGCGTCGATGCGCGGCTTCAGCCACGCGTGCCGCGCGGCGCAGCCCAGCAACCAGCCCACGGGACAGACCGCGTTGCACCAGAGCCGTCCCTTCCAGAGCGCGAGCGCGCAGACGAGGACGAGAAGCGCAGCCGAAAGGGCCATGACCGCCACCGGGGGCGCCACGACCTCGACCGCGTGGAACGCGTAGCTCGCGTGCCGCTCCGCCCAGCCGGCGAGCGCGTTGTTGCCCAGGCGCACGAGGGGCGCGAGGAGCGTGGACGCGGCGCGGCCGTAGACGGCGTACGGCTCGAGCCACTGGAAGTGGAGTCCGAGGAAGCCGCCGGACACGAAGACCACGGTGGACGCCAGGTGGATGGCCTGGCGTGTCCAGCGCGCGTTCGCAGACTCGCCGGAGACGGGAAACCGGAAGCCGAACAGGCGGCGGAGAAAGACGAGGACGTCCTGGAGGATGCCCAGCGGACAGACCACCGAGCAGTAGACGCGGCCGACGAGCAGCGTGCACGCGAGGACCGCGACGGCGGCCACGAGCGAACCGCCCAGCACCGCGGGCCAGAACTGCAGCTTCGCGGTCCAGCCGAACCACGCCGCCGCGGTTCCCGTGAAGTCGGCGAACACCGCCGTGAGCGCGAGCAGCGAGCACGCCGCCAGCAGGATGCGCAGGATGCGGAGCTTACGCACGGCCGTTCCTCCTCAGCTTCTCCACGAGGGCGTCCACCTTCCGGAGGGACGCGGGAATGTCGATGGACTGCGGGCAGTGCGGCGAGCAGCGCCCACAGCCCGTGCAGCGCTCGGCCCGGCGCAGCTTGGGGACGCTGCGCTCGTAGTCGATCAGGAACTTCCGGCGGTTCACCGCGTAGTCGGGATCCGACGGGTCGTCCGGCAGGCGGTCCTCGGCGAGCGCCTGGTTCCAGCACGTGTGGATCGCCGGGATGTCGAGCCCGTACGGGCACGGCATGCAGTAGTCGCACGCGGTGCAGGGGATCGAGTCGTCGGAGAGGATCGCGCGCGCGGCGCGCTCGAGCGCGACGAATTCACGCTCCCCGAGCGGCTTCAGGGGGGAGAACGTCGCGGCGTTCTCCTCGATGTGCTCCAGGTACTGCATGCCGCTGAGCACGGTCAGCACGCCGGGGTGGGTGCCGGCGAAGCGGAAGGCCCAGTTCGCGGGCGTCGCGCCGGGGGCGAGCGGCGTGAGCTTGCGCTGCGCGGCGCCGTTGAGCTTCGCGAGGCGGCCGCCGAGCAGCGGCTCCATCACCACGACGGGGATGTCCCGCTCCGCGAGCAGGCCGTAGAGCGTCTCCGCGTTGACGTTGCGCGGGTTGACCTCGCGCGCGTGGCGCCAGTCGACGTAGTTGAGCTGGATCTGGACGAAGTCCCAGTGCACCCGGCCGTGCAGCGACAGCGCGTGGCGGAAGACCGCCTCGCTGCCGTGGAAGGAGAAGCCGAGGTTGCGGATGCGCCCGGCCGCGCGCTCCTTCACCAGGAAGTCGAGCATGCCGTTGTCGATGAAGCGCGCGTTGAAGACCTTCATCGCGTCCTTGCCGCCGCCGCCGATCGCGTGCAGCAGGTAGTAGTCGATGCGGTCCGTGCGGAGCAGGCGGAACGACTCCTCGTACATCTTCCGCGAGGCCTCGAAGGACTGGAGCTTCGCATTGAAGTTCGAGAGCTTCGTCGCCACGAGCCACTTCTCCCGCGGATGCTTCGCCAGGCAGTCGCCGAGGACCTTCTCGGACTCGCCGCGGCAGTAGACCGGCGACGTGTCGAAGTAGTTGACGCCGAGGCGGATGCAGGCGTCGATCTCGCGCTGGACCTGCTCCAGGTCGATCGGGGCCTTGGAACCGCCGCGGTTCACGTTCGCATGGCTGCCGTCCACCGTCGGATAGCGCATCGCGCCGTAGCCCAGCAGGCCGACGGACACGCCATGGCCGTCCGCGCGCCGCGTCATCGCGGGCGCGGCGCCTCCGGGCGCGGGCGCCGCCGCGAGCGAGGCGAACAGGCCGCGCAGCCCGGTCACCTGCCACCTCCCTGCTCGCGCGGCAGATAGCCCTCCGCGCAGGCGAGCGAGACGAAGAACAGACCGAGGATGGAGCCGGCGCGCATCGGGCAGTCGCCGAAGGCGTGGATCAGCAGCGCCGTGTCGCCGAGGAGGATCCAGAACGCGCCGGCCGGCAGGCAGTAGATGGCGCGCGGCTTCGGCGGCGCCTTGTCCTCCTTCGTGAACCGCGCCGTGCGGTAGAGCCCGTACCACGCCATGAACAGGGGCGCCACGAGCAGGAGGAAGATGGCGAGCAGCAGCAGGCACCCGACCGAGCCGTGCTCGCAGAGGAACTGCAGGTAGTCGTTGTGCACGTTGGCGCCGCCGGTGCACCAGACGTTGGCGTTCTCCTTCTCCGTCATCTTCGTGCGGCACAGGTGGCGGTAGCCCCAGCCGCCGACGCCGAAGACCGGGTGGTCCTTGAAGAGGTCCGTCGCGACGCGCACGTGGTACTCCGTCTTGCCCGTCACGCGGTCCGCCACGCCGTTGGCGCTGAGCGTGCCGAGCTCCCGGCTCATCCCCGGCGGGGCGAACACCGAGACCATCAGCAGGAAGAGCAGCGCCCCGCCGGCGCCGAACGCGGCGTTCCGGATGCAGCGCGTGCGCTCGTGCCGCGCGAACAGCAGCGCGCACTCGTAGTAGACGAAGGCGAGCGCCGCGAGGACGAACAGCAGGATCATCGCGGCGCGGCTCAGCGTGCACAGCGCGCCGAAGAAGTTCAGCGTCACCGCGGCGAGGGGATAGTGCGCGCGCAGCCAGCGCAGCAGGATCCGCTGGCGCACGGGCTTGTTCTGGGCGTCCCGCGGCGCGGCCGCGGCCTCGGAGACGCGGTGCTGCCACAGGCCGACCGAGAACGCGAACGCCATCACGAAATAGCTGCCGGCGCGGTTCGGATAGCTGAACGTGGAGAAGAAATTCACCGGCGCCGGCGCCTTCGTCCAGTACGGGAACTCCGCGCCGGTGGCCATCTCGACGAACCCGAACACGGCCATCGCGGCCGCGTTCCAGACAAGCATCTCCATCAGCACGCGCTTGCCCTGGCGCAGCAGCGCGTGCTTCGCCGCGAGCATCGCCGTCAGCGCGGGCAGGAACCAGACGACGACGTCGAAGTGCTCCTTCAGGTCCACGCAGTAGGGGAAGAACGGAATCGGCGGCTTCGCCACGTCCTCCGGGTCGACGTGCGCGGACGCGGCAAGCTCGTGGATCTTCGCGAAGTCGCAGACCGGGCACAGCGCGCGGTTCACCAGCGGGATGAGGAGCAGCACCAGGAACAGCACCGTCGCCCAGAGCAGCGGGTCGCGGCCCAGCGCGCGCCAGCACCGGTGGCGCGCCGAGAGCGCGTCCTCGCAGGGACGCCGCTGCGGAAAGAAGAGCAGGCCCTCGAAGAGGAACAGGTAGAGCCAGGCGACCGTCGGCATGAGCGCATCCGAATGGCCGCCGCCGCCGCCCCAGATCCAGCCGAACGCGGCCAGCGTGAGGAAGACCAGCAGCACGGGGGCGTTTTTCAGCAACGTGTTCATCGTTCTCCTTTCCGCGGACCGGCGTTCAGGCGCCGGACCGCATCGACGACGGCCGCCACGGCGCCGTCCTGAAGGACCCTGCCGGCGGGCTTCCCGCCGACGTAGAGCAAGAAGTCGCCGTCGCCCCCGCAGAGGGCGACGTCCGCGCCCCGGGCCTCCCCGGGGCCGTTCACCGCGCAGCCCATCACGGCCACGCGGGGGAAGGTCCGGCGGACCGACGGGACGGCCGCCTGGAATTCGCGCGCGAGCGCGTCCTCGACCGCGGCCGCGACGGAGAAAACGTCCGCCTTCGTGCGGCCGCACGTCGGGCAACTCGTCACGGACGGTCCCGGCTCGCGCAGCCCGAGGGCGCGGAGGATCTCGAGGCCCACCTGGACCTCGCGCTCGGGCCGGTCCGTCAGCGAGACGCGCACCGTGTCCCCGACCCCTTCCGCCAGCAGCACGCCGAGCGCCACACTCGAGCGCACCGTGCCCGGCACGAACGTGCCCGCCTCGGTCACGCCAAGGTGCAGCGGGCAGTCCGTCCGCTCCGCAAGCTGCCGATATGCGGCGAGCGTGCGCGGCACGTCGCTCGCCTTCACCGAGACGGCGATGTCGCGGAAGCCCTCGTCCTCGAGCAGCTTCACGTGGCGGAGCGCGCTTTCGACGAGCGCCGCCGCCGTGGCGGCCCCGTGCTTCGCGAGGAGGTCGCGCTCAAGCGATCCGCCGTTCACGCCCACGCGCACCGGCACGCCCTTCGCCCGCGCGGCCCGCGCCACGGCCTGGATGTTCGCGCGCCCGCCGATGTTGCCGGGATTGAGGCGCAGGGCGTCCGCCCCGGCCTCGAGCGCCGCCAGCGCGCAGCGGTGGTCGAAATGGATGTCCGCCACGAGGGGCACGGGGCTTGTCCGCCGCACCTCGCCCAGCACGCGCGCCGCCGCGACATCCGGCACGGTCAGGCGCACCAGGTCGGCCCCCGCCGCCGCGCAGCGCAGGACCTCGGCCGACAGCGCCGCCGCATCGTGCGGGTCCGCCGTCGCCATCGTCTGCACGGAAACCGGCGCCCCGCCGCCGAGCGGCAGGGATCCGATGCGCAGCGCGCGCGTCTGGTCTCGCGTGAACATGTGCGTTGAACGTCGAAGGGCCGGACGGCTAGTTGCCGAGGTCGAAGGCGGGCCTGAAGTCCTTCACGGCCTGCGCGTGCCGCAGGTGCGCCTTCTGGATCCGGTCGTAGCGGTCCGAGGCGCGGCTGATCCGACGCGCCCGCGCGACGTCGCGGAACACGAGCGTGACCATCAGCAGCAGGAAGAGCCACATGAAGGCCATCGTGACCGGGTTGACGATCTTCTTCGGCATTTTGCGGCGGAACACCAGCTCGAGCAGCGCGATCAGGATGAGCCCGCCGTCGAGGACCGGGATCGGCAGCAGGTTGAGGATCGCGAGGTTGACGTCCACGAAGCGCAGGAAGCCGATCGCGTCCCAGCCGTTGCGGCGCACCTGCTTGTAGAGCACCTGCGCGATCATCACGGGGCCGCCCAGCGCGCGGGCGACGGACTTCGTCTCCTTCGGCGTCACCAGGCCCTTCAGCACGCGGAAGATCTGCCCGGCATCCCACTTCAGCTGGTCGATCGCGCCGCGCGCCGGCATCCACGCCGCGGCCTGGTCGGCACGGGCCCTGAAGCCGAGGCGCGGACAGGCCTGCTGCGGATCAGCCGCCAGCTCGGCCTTCAGCACCAGGTTGCTGGCGCCGCGCACGACCCCGATCTCGGCCACGCCCGACCCGCGCCGCCGCAGGACCGCGGACACCTCGGCGACCGTCTCGACGGGGATTCCGTCGACGGACGCGATGACGTCGTCCACCTGCACGCCGGCCTTCGCCGCGGCGCCGTCGGGCAGGAGCTCGCCCACGCAGGCGCGCGGCGAGGGTTCCGCGTCGAGCACGTAGGACCCCAGCACCTCGCTGTACGTGGCCTTCACCTGCAGCGCCATCTCCTGGCCCACGCGGCGGACCTTGAATTCGACCGGCCGGCCGCCGGAGAGCGCCGCGGCCGTGCCCACGTCGTTCCACGCGCGTGTCGCCACCCCGTCGACGGAAAGGACGCGGTCCCCCACCTGGAGCCCGGCCTTCGCCGCCTCGCCGTCCGGAACGACGAACGCGACCACGGGCGGCGTCTCGCCGAAATGCGCCCCCGGGGCGACGGACAGGACGAAGGCGAGCACGACCGCGAGCACGATGTTGCCGAACGGGCCCGCGAACGCCACGACGATCCGCTTCCACGGCGGGAGCTCCTTCAGCTCGCCCCCCTTCTCCGTGCCGCCCTGCAGCGTGTCCGTCCCCTCCGGGTCCAATTCGGGCAGCGCCACGTAGCCGCCGAACGGAATCGCCGAAAAGCGGTACTCGACGCCGCCGATCGTCCGCCTCCAGAGCGCCGGGCCGAATCCGATCGAGAAACGGTCCACGCGCAACCCCAGCGCCCGGGCCGCGAGGAAGTGGCCGAATTCGTGGATGAAGACCGCGAACGAGAAGAGGAAGACGCACGCGAGGACGGCCAGGACGATGTAGATGTATTCCATGACGATTGAAATGTTGGCTGTTGTGAAGGACTATAGGTAGAAAAGACCGAGGGGTCGGATCAGAGGCGCCAGGCCTCCGCCCGCGCACGGGCTAGGCGGTCCGCCTCCAGCACGTGCTCGACCGAATCGCAGGGAATCTCGGGCATGGACGCGACGACGGAGGAGAGGAGCCGCGGGATGTCGGTGAACGCGAGACCGCCGGCGAGGAACCGGGCGACGGCGACCTCGTCCGCCGCGCTGAGCACGGCCGGCCGCGTTCCGCCCGCCGCCGCGGCCTCCTTCGCGAGGCGCAGGCAGGGGAAGCGCGCCTCGTCGGGCGCGCGGAACGTCAGCGAGCCGAGACGGACCAGGTCGAGCGGCGCGCGCGCGGCCGGCAGGCGGTCCGGCCAGGTGAAGGCGTACTGGATCGGCACGCGCATGTCCGGCGGCGCCAGCTGCGCGAGCGTCGAACCATCCACGAAAGTGACGAGGGAGTGGACGACGGACTCGGGGTGCACGACGACGTCGATGCGGTCGGGCGGCAGGCCGAAGAGACGGATCGCCTCGAGGATCTCGAAGCCCTTGTTCATCATCGTGGCGGAGTCGACGGTGACCTTCGGCCCCATCTCCCAGCGCGGATGGCGCAGCGTCTGCTCGGGACGCACCCCGGAGAGGTCCGCCGGCGCGTCGAGGAAGGGGCCGCCGCTCGCCGTCAGCACCAGGCGGTCGACCTCCCGCCCCGCGGCGCCCTGCAGGCACTGGAAGATCGCCGAATGCTCGGAGTCCACGGGGATCAGCCGCGCGCCGTGCGCGCGCGCGCAGGCGGAGACGAGTTCGCCCGCGGCGACCAGCACCTCCTTCGTGGCCAGCGCGACGTCGCGGCCGCGCGCCAGCGCGGCAAGCGTGGGCAGCAGGCCGGAGAGCCCGACCGTGGCGACGAGGACGAGGTCGGCGTCCGTCTCCTCGACGGCCCGAACCGCAGCATCCTCGCCCACGAACACGGGCGCGCCGAATTCGCGGCCGAGCGCCTCGGCGCGGTCGCGGTTTGAACGAACGGCCACGCCGGCGACGGAGAACGCGTTCCGGTGCGTGCGGATCACGTCGCACGCACTGGAACCGATCGAGCCGGTCGCGCCCAGAAGCAGGATGCGCTTCACGCCGACGGCGCCCCGCTCAGACGTTCTCCGCGGCCTTCATCAGGCCCTGGAAGTAGCCGACGGACTCGGCGATGTCGTCGTACTTGATGCCGGGCCGGACGCCCTTGGCCGGGAACGACTCGTACTCGAGCGAGCAGCAGCCCGTGTAGCCGACCTCGCAGAGCGCCTTGACGACCTCGGGCAGCTTCATGTCGCCGCGCGGCATCGGCGTCGCGAGGTTCTTCTTCGCGTCGAACTTCACGTTCTTCACGTGCATGTCGAAGATGCGCGTGTGCAGCTTGCGGATCGAGGCCGCCGGATCGAGGCCGGCGCGGAAGTTGTGGCCGATGTCGAGGCAGAGGCCGACGCGCGGATCGAGGTCCTTCACCATCTCGAACGCGCTGTCGCCCGTCGGGAAGCAGTACGGGATGTCCGGACCGTGGTTGTGGATCGCGATCTTGATGTCGCCGTACTCCCTGCAGAGTTCGGAGAGCGTCTCGCAGCAGGCGCGGCTGCCGACACGGGTCTTCTTCCCGTTCACCTCGCCGTCCTCGAACGGCACGGCGACGAGCACCTTCACGCCCACCGCCTTCGCGTAGTCGAAGTACTTGCGCGCCTCGCCCTTCTTCATGTAGATCGGGCCGACGCCGTAGCCGGTGACCCCGTGGTCCGCGCACTTCTGATGGAAGGCCTTGATCTCGGCCGCCGTCGCGGAGTACGGCAGGTGGAAGTCCTTGATGCAGAGGTAGTGGACGTCCAGCTGCTTCATGTACTTGAGCGTCTCGTCGACCGAGCAGCGGTGGAACGTGTAGCCCGCCATGCCGAACTTGAACGGAACCTTCTTCCCGCAGGCGGCGGCATCCGTGCTGCAGCACGTGGACTGGCAACCGGCGGCGAGCAGCGCGAGCGACCCGGCGCCGAGAAACTGGCGGCGATTCATCATGTGTGGTTCTCCTTGAAAATCCAGAAGGTAGATTATAGCAGATAATTCACGATTCTGCCCGCGGGCGAAAAAGAATCGGCGGGACCGCTGGGCCCCGCCGATTCCCGTCTTCGGAGAGTTCCGACTTACGCCTGGGCGGCGGCGTCGGCCTCCTTCATCGCCTCGCGGCGCGAGAGCTTGATGCGGCCGCGGTCGTCCACGCCGATGCACTTGACGCGCATCTTGTCGCCGACCTTGCAGACCGCCTCCACGTTCGGGATGCGCTTGTCGCTGAGCTCGGAGATGTGGCAGAGGCCGTCCTTGCCGGGGAGGATCTCGACGAACGCGCCGAAATCCTTGATGCCCGTCACGGTGCCCTCGTAGATCTTGCCGGGTTCGGCTTCCGCCGTCACGGCGTTGACCGCGTCGAGGGCCGCCTTCATCATGTCGCCGGCCGTCGCGAAGATGGAGACGACGCCGAAGTCGCCCTCCTCCTCGATGTCGATCTGGGCGCCCGTCGTCTCGCAGATGCCGCGAATCGTCTCGCCGCCCTTGCCGATGAGCGCGCCGATCTTGTCGGCGGGGATCTTGACGACCTGCATGCGCGGGGCGTACTTGCTGAGGTCCGCGCGCGGGGCCGGGATCACGGACTCCATGAAGTCGATGATCTTAAGGCGCGCGTCGTGCGCCGCCTTGACGGCGCCCTCGACGAGGTCCCACGTCAGGCCGCGGAGCTTCAGGTCGACCTGGAAGCCCGTGATGCCCTTGCGCGTGCCGCCGACCTTGAAGTCCATGTCGCCGCAGTGGTCTTCGGCGCCGAGGATGTCGGTGACGAGGACCTTCTGGGACTGGTCTTCGTTGGTGAACAGGCCGATGGAGATGCCGGCGACCGTGCGCTTGAGCGGCACGCCCGCGTCCATGAGGGCGAGGCAGCCGTTGCAGATCGAGGCCATCGAGGACGAGCCGTTCGAGCCCATGATCTCGGAGACGACGCGGATCGAGTACGGGAACTCGTCCGGAAGGACCTCCGCGATCGAACGCTCGGCGAGCGCGCCATGGCCGATCTCGCGGCGACCGGTGGAGCCGAGACGGCCCACTTCGCCCGTGCAGTACGGCGGGAAGTTGTAGTGCAGCATGAAGCGCTTGCTCGTCGGACCGCCCGTCACCGAGTCGAGGTCCTGCGCGTCCTTCTTCGTGCCGAGCGTGACCGCCGCGAACGACTGCGTCTCGCCGCGCGAGAAGATCGCCGAACCGTGCAGGCGCGGCAGCACGCCGACCTGGGCCGCGAGCGGACGAATCTCGTGCTGGGCGCGGCCGTCGATGCGAAGGCCCTTCTCGAGCACGTTGCGGCGCACCGTCTCGATCTCGAGGGCGTCGAACAGGTGCACGAAGCCGACGGCGTCGACCTCGGGCCACTTCTCGGAGACCTTGGCGAGGAGGTCGGCCTTGATCGCGGAGACCTTGCCCTGGCGTTCGAGCTTGCCCTTGATCAGGAGCGCGGCCGCGAGGGCCTCGCCGCCTTCGGCGCGCATGAAGTCCATCTTGTCCGCCGGCTGCGGGACGTCGTGGATGTCCTTGTCCGGCTTGCCGAGCGCACGGCGCATCTCGATCTGGAGGTCGATGATCTTCTCGACTTCCTCATGCGCGCGCTTGAGGGCGGCGATGAAGTCCTCGTCCGTGATTTCCGAGGCCGAGCCCTCCATCATGAGGAACTTGCCGCGGAGACCGGCGTAGAGGAGGTCGATGTCGCTCTTGGCCTTCTGCTCGTGCGTGGGGTTGATCACCCACTGGCCGTCCACGCGGCCGATGCGGACGCAGCC
>JAEDMN010000249.1 GCA_016302985.1 Kiritimatiellia bacterium
GGCTACTGTCTGGGCGATGGCTGCTACACGATGCTGGCCTGCAGTCACCTGACACAGGACTGGCGGCAGGCGCGGAAGATCTTAGACGACTTCCTCCGCACGAAGAACGTCGACCGCGGTCTTCCTGACGGACGCGCGGCTGCCGCTACCGTAAGGAGGGCAGGCCCTCGCACGATCGTGCGACGAAAACTTCGTCGCGACGAAACCGCTTCTTCGTGCTATACTGTCGGGCGATGAAGGTCCGCAATCCATTTTTCATCAAGGGCTGCCACGACCAGTACCGTCTGCCGGCCGCGTCAAGTGTCCGGTCGACGGTTTCGGACCTCGTCGACCGGAATCTGATTGACCGTTCGGCTGAAGGATACAGGGTCTACGACCGGCTGTTCGCCCTCTGGCTCGGGGCCTGCGCGCGGCCCAGTCGATGAGTTCCGCCATGACGACCGAGAATTTCAAGTAGGAGAACCGATATGATGAAGAACGTCAGTCTCGCAGGATTTCTGCTCTTCGCGGCGTCGGCCATGGCCGGCGGCGTGCAGATGAAGGTGGACAGCATCACGCTGCCGACGTATGCGCCGGGCGGCTACGACAAGACGCCGGTGTTCTACACGGGCCGCGTCTACCAGGGCGCCCAGGGCCGCGTCTATCCCTACCCGATGCAGGACGTGCTGCACGACGAGAAATTCGACGAGACGTACAAGTACCTGACGATGGAGAACGACTGGCTGCAGTTCGGCCTCCTTCCGGAGCACGGCGGCCACCTCCTCAACTTCACGGACAAGCAGACGGGCTTCGAGACCTTCTACCGCCAGCACGTCGTCAAGCCGGCCCTCATCGGCATGCTCGGCGCGTGGATCTCGGGCGGCGTCGAGTGGAACTTCCCGCACCACCACCGCGCGACGACGGCGATGCCGATCGACTGGAAGATGGTGAAGGACAAGCGGACGGGCAAGAAGACGATCTGGATCGGCGAAACCGAGCTGCGGCGCCGCCTGAAGTGGTCCATCGGACTCTCCCTGCTGCCGGACCGCGCGGTCCTGCAGGCCGAGAACGTGTTCATGAACCGCGGGCCGTACATCGAGAGCATGATCTACTGGGCGAACGTCTCCGTGCACTGCGGCGACGACTACCAGGTGCTCTTCCCGCCCAGCTGCCACCTCGGCTTCGACCACCACAAGAACTTCTGGACCTCGTTCCCGATCGGGCCGAAGCGCGTCGACCACAGCTGGATCCCGTCCCAGCGCTCGAAGTACGCAGACGACGTCGAGGGCACGATCGACCTCTCCTGGTGGAGGAACTTCACGGTCGAGAGCCGCTCCATCTTCGCGATGGACCCGGACAACGCCTGGATCGCGGGCTACGACCACAAGAAGAACATGGGCACCGCCCACGTCTCCAACCGCCACATCACGGTGGGCAAGAAGTTCTTCCTCTGGGGCAACTTCCCCGAGGCGCACGTCTGGGACACGGTCCTGACGGACAACGACGGCCCCTACCTCGAGCTGATGGTCGGCTGCTGGTCGGACAACCAGCCCGACTACAGCTGGATCGATCCGTTCGAGACGCGCACCGTCAAGCAGTTCTGGTTTCCCGTCAAGGGCATCGGCGGCGTGAAGCACGTCACGATCGACGGCGCGGTGAACGTCGACCGCCTGGAGAAGAAGGACGAGCTGCTCGTCGGCTTCCACTCCACGCGCGTGCTGAAGAACTGCACGGTCCGCGTCTACTGTGCCGGGGCCGAACCCGTAGGCGGGGCGTCTCGCCCCGCAGGCGAAGTCGTCTTCGAGGAGAAGGGCGTCGCCATCGACCCGAACGCGCCCTGGTGCAGGACCGTCAAGGTCGACGCGGCGGCGAAGGACCAGGCGTTCACCGCGACGATCGCGGACGCGTCCGGCAAGGTCTTCCTCGCCTACACGCCCGTTCCCGAGGACCCGCACGACCCGCTGCCGCCGAAGGTGGCGAATCCGAAGGAGCCGAAGGACTACGCGAGCGCCGAGGAGGCGTACCTCACCGGCCTCCGCCTCGACCAGTTCCACAACGGTCTCATCGACCCGGTCCCGTACTACGAGCAGGCGCTGAAGCTCGACCCCGGCTACTCGGCCGCGAACGTCGCGCTCGCCACGCGCCTCGCGAAGAACGGCGAATACGCGCAGGCCGAGAAGCTGCTGCGCGCGGCCACTGCGCGCGTGACGCGCAACTTCACGCGCGCCAAGGACGCGGAGCCCGAGTACCTGCTCGCGCTCGTGCTTGAGGAGCAGGCCCGGCTGGAACCGGACCCGTCGGTCCGCGCCGCGAAGCTGAAGGAGAGCGAGGACCTCTACTGGCGCGTCACCTGGCGTTCGACGCACGCCCGTCCCGCCTACGCGGCCCTCGCGCGCCTCGCCTGCCTGAAGGGCGACCTCGAGGAGGCGCTCGCCCGCGTGGACGACGCCCTCGACCGCGGCGCCAAGGAGGCGAAGCTCCACGTGCTGAAGGCCTACGTGCTGCGCCGGCTCGCCCGCTACGAGGAATCCTCGAAGGCGCTGCGTGCGGCCGAGGCGATCGACCCGCTTGAGTCCTGGGGCGTCGTCGAGCGCGCGTTCCTCGAGGACGACGGCCTCGACGCCGCGGCCGCGGCGGGCGAGAACCGCGGCCTCAAGGCGCAGCAGCTGCTCGAGACGGTTTCCGACTACTGGAGCGTCGGCGCGTGGCGCGAGGTCGCCGTGCTGTGCGACCAGGCCGACGCCCTCACGGCGAAGGAGAAGCCGTTCGCGACCGAGGGCGCGCTGCCGCTCAAGGACACGGTGGCGGCCTGCGCGTCCTACAAGTCGCCCCTCTTCGGCTACTTCGCCGGCCATGCCCTCGAGCAGATGGGCCGGACCGAGCTCGCGAAGAAGCGCTACGCCGCGGCGGCCGCGATGCCCGTCGACTACTGCTTCCCGAACCGCCACGAGGAGTACGCCGTGCTGCGCGCGGCCGCGGCCCTCAGCCCGGACCTCGCCAACACCTGGTACTACCTCGGCAACGTGGAGTGGAACTACGACCAGAAGGAGACGGCGCTCGCCAGCTGGCGCAAGGCGCTGGAGCTCAAGCCCGACCACGCGCTCGCGCTGCGCAACGTCGGCTTCGGCCTCTCCCACCCCGGCACGTACTTCACGAACACGGGTGTGCCGACCGGCGTTCCGAGCGAGGAGGCCTACGGCTTCTACGTGAAGGCCCTGGCCGCCGATCCGTCCAACTTCCGCGCCCTCGAGGAGATGGACAAGCTCGCCGAAAAGCTCGGCAAGTCCACGGACGAACGCCTCGCCGCGATGAAGAAGTACCGCGCCACCGCGGAGAAGTACGACGCCTGCATCCTGCGCATGGCGTACCTCTTCAACGAGGCCGGCGACTACGACGCCGCGCTCGCGATCCTCACGGGCCGTCGCTTCCACGTGTGGGAGGGCGGCGAGGGCCTGCTTGCGCCGTTCGTCGACGCGCTCCTGCTGCGCGGCCAGAAGAAGATGGAGGCGAGGGACTTCACGGGCGCGCAGAAGGACTTCGAAACGGCGCTCACCTATCCCGAGAACCTGCAGGCCGGCCGTCCGGGCGACGCCGGCACCGAGCCGAAGGTCCGCTACTTCCTCGCGCAGTGCCGCAAGGCGCAGGGCGACGCGAAGGGCTGCCGGACCGAGCTCGAGAACGCGCTCAAGGGCTGGGTGAACCCCGGCGAGATGAACTTCTACCGCGTCCTCGCGCTCCGCGAACTCGGCGGCGCCGTAGCCGGGGCGTCTCGCCCCGGACAGGAGGACGTCGAGACGAACCTCGCGGAACTGAAGAAGGGCATCGCCGCGCTCGAGAAGCCGCAGCCCAAGGTCATCGACGCCTACGCGAAGTTCGGCGGCTCCAACTCGCCGATGGAGCGCGCGCAGGACAACGCCTGGAAGGCGAAGTACCTGCGCGGCCTGCTGGCCGTCGCCGAGGGACGGGACGCCGAGGCGCAGGCGCTCTTCCGCGAGGTTGCGGAGAAGAAGCCCGCCCTGCTCTGGGCGAAGACGTGGATCCGCGCGAAGTAGACAGGGGGGGGGCGCACCGGTCCCCGGTGCGCATGTCTGTCACTTCGGATTTCGCCTCGAACCGTTCCGAGGCGAAATCCCATCCGCACGCAGCGCGACATCCCCGCCCGCGCCGTCCCCTCGCGTTTTGGTTGCGCGCCGGCCCCCGGCGCGCGTGAGCTGCACTTCGGACTTCGCCTCGAACCGTTCCGAAGCGAAATCCCATCCGCGCGCAGCGCGACATCCCCGCCCGCGCCGGCCCCTCGCGTTTTGATTGCGCGCCGGCCCCTCGCGTTTGGGTTGCGCGCCGGCCCCCGGCGCGCGTGTGCTGCACTTCGGATTTCGCTTCGGACCGATCCGAAGCGAAATCGCGCGGCTTGGCACGAATTTC
>JAEDMN010000033.1 GCA_016302985.1 Kiritimatiellia bacterium
CACGTTCGTGAGCGTGCCGACGTAGTGGCGCAGCCAGTGCGGCTCGTACGGATGCTTCTTCGCCGCCTCCTCGTCGATGTCGACGCCGAGGCCCGGACGGTCGTTCACGTACATCATGCCGTCGACGAACTTCACGTCCTCGTCCACGACGTCCTTCCGCCACGGCACGTCGTCGAAGAGCGTCTCGTGGATGCAGTAGCCGGGCGTCGACACGCCGAGCGCGAGCGTCACCGCGTTCGCGATCGGGCCGCTCGGGTTGTGCGCGCAGAACGGCACGTGGTGCGCGTCGCAGATGCCCGCGATCTTCTGCATCTCGGTGATGCCGCCCGCGTGCGAGGAATCCGGCTGCAGGTAGTCGCAGCACCGCAGCTCGATTGCGTCCATGATCTGCTGCGTGGAGTAGAGGCGTTCGCCGCAGGCGATCGGCACGCGGACGCGGGACCGCAGGTCCGCAAGCGCGCGCATGGAGTCCGGGATGATCGGCTCCTCGACCCAGTACGGGTCGAACGGCTCCAGCGCGTTGCAGAGGCGCAGCGCCGTCGGCAGGTCGAAGCGGCCGTGGCACTCGATGAGGATCTCGGCCTTGCCGTCCGTGGCCTCCTTCACCTTCTCGATGCAGCGCATCGCCTTCTTGAAGTCCGCGGGCGGCAGCTGGCGGTAGTTCTTGCCGAACGGATCCCACTTGAGGCCCTTGAAGCCCTTCGCGACGGCCGCGACGGCCTTCGCGGCGAACTCCTCGGGCTCCTTCGCGCCCGAGAACCAGCAGTTCGCGTAGCACGGCACGCAGTCGCGGCACTTGCCGCCCATCAGCTTCCAGCACGGCACGCCGAGCGCCTTGCCCTTGATGTCCCAGAGCGCCATGTCCACGGCCGACACCGCGCTCATCAGCACGGCCCCGCCGCGCCAGTAGGCGTCGCGGTAGTTCTCGTGCCAGATCCACTCGGTGTTGAACGGGTCCTTTCCGATCAGCGCGTGCTCGAGGTCCTTCACCGCGCCCACGAGCGCGTCCTCCTTGTACTCGAGCGTACCCTCGCCGATGCCGTAGATGCCCTCGTCGGTGATCACCTTCACGAACACCCAGTTGGTGCGGAAGCAGTGGACGACGAGGGGCCTGATTTCAACGATTTTCATGTTTTGCAATTTTACCAAACCAGACGGGATTCCGGTAGACAGAACTATTCATCGTAGACCTTCTTGCCATTTCGAATCGATTCGTAGACGCGGCGCTCCTCGGCGAGGCGCTTCCGGTAGCGCGCCGCGCGGGCGCGGTCGGCTTCGTTGGGCACGAAACCGTCCATGTCGGCGCGCGGCCTCGTCTTCAGGCGCGCGGCGGCCGTCCGGATGAGCTTCAGGGCCTCGTCATGGGCGGGCCTGCCCTTCACGGCCTCGAGGATGCGGGAGCATTCCGGGCGGACGAAGTCGAGCTGCTCGCGCTGCCTCGCCGCGTGGCCCGTCGCGATCGTCACGCCCGTCAGCTTCTGCAGCCGGTCGTGCTCCGCGCGCGTGAGCGGCATGCGGCCGCCGTAGTTCTGGCCGAACGCGCATTCGTAGCACGGCCAGTACGGGGCGTTGACGTCCATCCACGTGACGAGACGGTCGCGTTCGTCGTCCGTCAGCTGCACCTTCGCGTGGCCGTAGAGCTTCTTCGTGAGCGGCGAGGCGTGCGCACCCCACGAGTAGGCGGGCTGGATCTCGGCCGGACCGCCGCCGATGCACTTCACGTGCCCGAGCGCCCAGAGGTCGACGTAGCTCGTGCAGAAGTACGCCCCGAGATCCCCGCTCAGGTTCAGCTTCGCGCCGGCCTTCGTCCCATAGTCGTGGCACGAGACGCAGCGCGCGGTGAGCACGGGCTGGACCTCCTTCTGGAACGAGTAGAGGTGCGCGGGCGTGCCCTTCTCGAGTCCGCGCAGGTTGTAGGAGCCGTCGAGCTTCGAGGGCGCGCGCAGCATCGCGCGCGGCTGCTTCTCGGTCTTCGGCACGTCGCCCACGCGGTTCTCGTGGCACCCGACGCAGCCATGCAGTTCGCCGGGCTGGAGATAGGCGCCGGAGCGCATGGACTGGATCATCTTCCCGTCCTTGTCGAGCAGCTGGAAGTAGACGAACGTGTTGCCCGGCACCTCGAAGTACGCGCTGCCGTCCTCCTCCACCGGCACCGTGCCGAGGATGCGCTTGTTCTCGAACGAGTGCCAGTTCATCGCGGCCGCCTCCTCGCCGTGCCCGAACCAGCCGCGCACGGGCAGCCAGCTGCGCTTCTCGGGGCTCTCCACGACACGCAGCGCCTTGACCGCGCCCTGCTCGACGCCCTGCATGTGGGTGCCGATGTAGACGTTCTGCACGTAGAAGCGTCCGGGCGCCTGGGGATCGTCGAAGTTGCGCTGCGCCGCCTGGACGACCGGCTTCTTCGCGGGACGCAGCACGACGGGCGAATGGCAGCCCGGCGCCTCCTCGTGCACGACGACCTCGTTGCCGTGCAGGTCGAGGTAGACGATCGCCATCTCGCCGCCGCGGCCGACGGTGCGCGTGCAGAGGAAGTGCCCGTCGTCGAGCGGATACGGGTCGGCGTACTTCACCGCCAGGCTGCGCGTCGAGTCGAAGTCCTCCTTGCCGCCCGCGTGGATCTTCGCGCGGTAGTCGGCCGGCCAGGTGCGCAGGACCGGTTCCGGACCGTCCACGCCGCGCGAGCGGTCGATGATCCCGAGCGCGCCCCACGCCCTGTCGTGGCAGCTTACGAGGGATGCGATGACCTGCGAACCGCGCCCGGGGATCTCGCGCGCGTTGATCACGCCGCCGGGGCTCGTCGTGTTGTTGCCCCAGTAGATCGCGTGGCGCGTACCGTCGGGATTGCAGACCCAGAGCCCCTGCGCGTCGCCGAAGTCCCGGTCCACGTACTCCCAGCGGTCGTAGAGGACGCGGCCGTCGGAGAGCACGGTCGGGTGCCCCTCGAACAGCGTCGACTTGCCGATCTGGTGGATGTTCGCCCCGTCCGGCTTCATCCGGTAGAGGTTGCACATGATGTGCCGGTTGCACATGCAGTATTTCGGCTCGCGCGTCGCGCCGAAGAGGATGTCGCCATCCGGCAGCCAGACGGGGTCGATGTCCGAGACGCCCTTCGCGCGCGTCAGCTGCTTCAGGTCCGAGCCGTCCGCGTTGACCGTGTAGACGTGGTAGTCGTCCGCCTTGCCGGCGCGCATCGAGAAGACGATGCGCCGGCCGTCGTAGTCCACCTCGGGGTCGCGCACCGTCCGGCCCGCGACCTCGGGCACGATCACGCGCACCGCGCCGGACTTCACGTCGAGCGCCTTCAGCGCGCCCTGCGTGCGGTAGCTGTTCTGGTTCACCTCGCCGCACTGGAAGAGCGTCGCGGTGTTGTGGTGGTCCTGCGCCCACATGTCGCGCGTCGTGTAGACGATCTCGTGCGCGTTGACGAGCGGGTTGTCGCGCACGAGCGCGGCCTTGAGGAAGTCGTCGAGCGCGGCGCGCGACGCCTTCTCCGCGCGCAGCTGCGCGAGCCGGCCGAGAAGCGCGGCGGCGGGATAGGTCGGGAACTTCGCGCCGAGTTCGCGCACCGCGGCCTCCGCGCGCCGTTCCGCGAAGTCGGCCTTGCCGACCGTGCCCTGCAGGTCGCCCGTCTCGAAGTCGAAGCAGGCCGCGGAGACGGACGCCGCGAGCGCGAAAGAGGAAATCAAAAGTGGATGTTTCATGGTCTGTTGTCTTGCGGATGGAGATGACGCCGGGACAACCTGCCAGCCCGCAGGTCGCGAATGGATCAGCCTGGAGGTGGATCTCAGTTTCCCTGGCGCGAATAGGCCTGGATGCCGATTGCGATGTCGCGGACGCCGGGGATGTCGATCTTCCCGTCCTTGTCGGAATCGAGCCCGTCGATGAAGGTCCGGAGTCCGCGCGCGCCGTCCGCGTTGAGCGCGGAGGCAGGAATCACGAGCAGCCAGCGGGAATTCCACACGCTGCGTCCGTGGAGCCGCGTCGAGGAGAATGCCCCGTTCGCCACCAGCGTCGAGTGACGGCGGATCTTCGCGTAGGCGTCGGACGTGCCGTCGAGCCCCGCGAAGGTCGACACCCAGTCATCGTCGTCCAGTTCCGTCGAGCCGACCGCGTAGGGCAGCGGCAGCACCTGGTCGACCACGTTGAACCCAATCGTCCGACGCGAAGTTCCGGCCGGCGCGCGCATGTAGTCCGTCCCCACCGGGACGAGATACACGTTCGGGTTGACCGCCAGACCATCCGCCGACTGGACGCAGAGCGCCTGGTACCCTTCCAGCGACACGCCGACGTTCGCGATCTTCGTCGCGTAGTCGCTTGACGAGAACGCGCCCTCGCCGCCCTGGAGCGTGCGCCCGAAGAAGTTTTTCGCGTCGTCGATCGTCGTCGAGAACGAGATGACGAGGCCCGGACGCTTCAACGGGACCGCCGAACCATCCTCCGGAGGCTGGCAGTGACGCGCGAACTCGGGCACGGTCCGGATGTCGTCCACCCAGTACTTCTCCAGTTCGCGCCGCCAGGCCGCATCCCCCTCCGCGCCCGGCGCGATCCGGAAGAGCGAGTAGCGCAGCGAGAACCAGCGTGCGTCTGAATTCGGGTTGTTCACGCCCAGACGGCCCTTGAGCACGTCCCAGTTCGCCGACATCCGCGCCACGAGGTCGTGCAGTCCGCCGTCCGAACCGTCCGCGGACATCGTCACGCCCTTCGTGCCCAGCGCGCGCGTGCCGATGACGGACGCCAGGAACGCGTCTCCCGCCTGCGGATCGCCCGAGAGCAGCCCCGTCTCGTAGTCGTAGACCTTCGCCAGCTCCCAGACGTAGCGCTGCGCCGTCTCGAAGGACGCGTCGTACTTCGCGAGCGCGCTGTTGCGCTGGATGCGGTAGTACATGTCCTGATAGCGGTTCCCGACCGCCGCGTTGCTGCAGTGCTGGCGCCAGGTCTCGCGCTCGGTGAGGAGCCGGTTGCCCTCCGCGACGGCCGCGCGGTAGGTCGCCTCGGCCGCGACCAGCCCCGCATAGGCGTCCTGCACCGCCTGCGCGGCCGCCGCCACGTCGCCGACGACACCGCACATCGCGTCGTAGAGCGCACACTGCGTGTCGTAGAAGGCGAAGCCCGCCGAAAAGCTGTCGAAGAGCAGCTTAAGCTCGCCCAGCGCGAGATCCGAGGAAAGCTTCGTGACCTCGGCGGCGGATTTCGCCGCGACAAGGCCGGTGTGCAGACCCATCTGCGCGGATCCCGCGACGGCCGCGACGACGGAGCTCGGATCGTAGTTGACCGTGAGGCCCGCGCCGATGATCTTCGGCGAGCTTTTGTAGATGAGATCGGCCGAATCCTTCCCTAACTCGTCGGCCATCGTCAGCGAGTTCACCAGCATCTGCGTCGTGAACAGGAGCACGTTGTCGACCGCCTTGGCGGCATTGACGATCTCCTTGAAGGAGAGCTCCGTCTGCGCCATGCCGAACTTGGCCTTCAGCATGGACAGCTTGTTCTCCATCGCCGTCACCTTCGCGTCGTAGGTCGCCTTCGCGTGCTGGACGTTCACGTAGGCCGCGAGGAAGTCGCGGTAGGCCGCCTGGATAGACCCCTCCGTGGCGCGCGTGCCGGTGATGTTCTCCGGTTTCACCGAGATGCCGCCGGGCGCGATCGTGTAGGTGATCGAGTACGTGTTGTTGGCGGTCATGTTCAGGTCGCTGTAGAGATAGATCGGTCCGGTCGGCTTCTTGTAGGTGGTCACCGTCTTCGTCTGGCGGAGGTCGATTCCGGTCAGCCCGTAGGGCGAGAGATCCATCCACGTGTAGTGGTAGATGTCCGGTCCGTCGTAGCCCTGCACATACGTGCCGGCGGGGCCAATGTCCCCGGGATAGGGCGTGCCGAAGATCGCGACGAGCCGGTTGCGGTAGTCCTGCTCGACGGTCTCATGGTCCTCCGCGTCCTCGGCCTCGACTTTGGAGATCTGCGCGAGGCGCGAGGCGAACGTGTTCGCATAGCCGAGCACGGTGTCGGTGTTGTCCAGCGCCTTCTCCGCACGGGCGAGGATCTGCTCGAAGTGCGGGGCCTTCTCGGACGGATCGATGTCGAAAGGGACCGCGTTCTGGGAGAGCCCGAGCGGATTCAGTCCCGCGTCGAGGCGGTTGAGCTTCGCCTCCACGTCCTCGAAGGCGCGCGCGAGCTCCTCGAGCGCGCCGACCTTCGAACGGTCGATGTCCTTGATGGACTCGTCGTCGAACGCATCCGGCGAGGCGGCGGGTTCCGGCGGCAGCAGCGAGTTGACGGTCGCCCAGTGATAGAGCGCGCCGAGACCTGTGCGCACGCCCCACTCGCCGTAGCCGAAGCCCTGTTCGCGGTCCGCGTCGAAGTAGCCCGACTGGATCCTGCCGGCCTGGTCGCGCCAGGCCTTGCGCGCCGTCAAATCGACGACGTCCGCGCCTGTACGCGCCAGTTTGGCGGCGATCGTCGCGAACTTCCGCTCGTCGGCGTAGTCCATGTTGACGACCGACTCGCCGACCAGCATCTCCAGCATCGACGGATCGCCCCAGGCGAAGTTGGGGTTGCGGAGCAGCCGATAGTAGCCCCAGACCGCGGAGAGGTAGTGCCCATACGCGTCGCCGTGGCCCTGCGGGTACATCTCGGCCGCCTGGTCAACCGTGAGCTCGCCCTGTTCGGCGGCGATGAGGTAGTTGACGACATACGCGGCCTCGCCCTCGGTGATGCCCTTCGTGAAGTTCCACATGAGACGGTTGTAGCAGGGATAGGTCGTCAGGTTCGGCGCCACCGCGCGCGTCCGCCCGCGCAGCAGCGCAAGCTCCTCGTCCAGCAGCGTCGGCACCTGGTTCTGGAAGCAGAACGTGGAGCCGGGCAGGAACTCGAGGTGCTCGAGAAGTCCTCCCGTCGACCACACGCCGATCGTCGGGTTCTTCGAATCCGAATAGGCCTCGTCGCCCAGCAGCGCATAGAGGTCCGCGAGGCGCGAGGCCGCCTCCATCAGCTGCTTGTTGGCGCTGGGGTCGTTGATGCCGAGCGACAGCGAGAGTGATTCGGCCTTGTTGAGCACGGTCTGGTAGAGTTCGAGGAGGCCGATGTCCTCGAGGTTCGCGTCGTTGAGCGCGACGTCGCCGCGGTAGGGGCGGCCGATCTGCTCGGGCATCGTGTAGAGGAGCTCCGCCGCGTTGTCGTAGAAGTTCGAGATGCGCTGCGCGAACGGCGTGACGTTGTTGAGGACGCGCTGCACCCACCCTTCCGCGAGCGTCGCGCCGCACCAGTCGCTCCAGGTGTCGCCCGTCACGGCGTGGGCCGGCGTGCCGGGACGCGCCCGGTAGCGCATCACGTAGTAGGTGTTGACGAGTTCGGCGAGGTTGGCGCCCTGCCCGCCGAGCAGGAGGTCGGTGAGGCCGCGGCCCGTCTTCGCGGTCGGCCAGTGCGCATAGTCCTCCGGCACGTGCCCGTCCGTCGGCGGCGTCGTCCGGCGCCATTCGAAATCGAAGTTCTTCGCCGCGTCGCCGAACGGCGCGGCGTAGAGGATGTTGAGCTGTTCGGAGAGCTTGTTGTTCGGGTCCTGCAGCGCGATCAGCCTGTCCGCGTGGAGTTCCGGCACGACCTTGAGCACGTGCATCGCGACCGGCGCGCCGGCGGACACCATCGACTCGTCGGACGAGTCGTTCTCGATGAGCGTCACGTAGTTCGTGCCGCAGCCGTTCGCGACGAGCGCGTAGTGGTCGACCGGCATGTAGGAGACCCGGGCCTCGCGGCTCGGCAGCGTCAGGATCGTTCCGTCCCGGTAGCCGGACCGCACCGGGCTGTCTTCGACCTGGCGCGTCGAGGGCTGCACCTCCCCGACCGCCAGCGCGTCGACGGCCGTGCACCAGGCCTTGTAGGAGGTGCCGCTGGGCTCGCTGACGGAGAGCGGGCAGAGCGCCTTCAGCGCCGCCCGGTCGGCGTCCGAGAGGACGTTCAGCTGCAGATAGCCGGACCCCGACGCGCGTTCGACCTTCTGTCCGACGAGCACCATCCGGTTCGACTCCGACGCGTTGATGTCGACGTAGAAGCGGTCCGAGAGGGTCGGAGGCAGTCCCGTGAAGAAGTAGCGTCCGTTCCGCAGCTGCACGTTGCCGGCGTTCCCGACGGTGAAGCCGTAGGTCTTGGGGAAGTCGCCGTCGGAGAACGGCAGCGAAGCCGTGCGCGCGACGGTCGGGTCGATGAGCGTGACGACCGTGTCCGCGCGGTTCGTGCCGTCCGTCCTCGGCACCGGATAGGCCACCGCCATCGAGGATGCGTTCCAGACCTCGGGGAGGCCGTCGACGGCCGTGGACAGGGTCTGGCCGATGCGCATCGTCGGGATCTTGTCGTCGGCCGGCCAGGTCGCGCGCCACTCCCACGGAAGGGGCGGCAGCGACGTGAGGCTGTCCAGCGTCGGATTCGTCACGGAGAGGCAGTTGAGCCAGCCCACGAGGGTGCCGACGGGCGGCTGGGTCTCGAGCGACGGGAAGAAGAAGCCCTCCTGCACCGGGTAGAAGTTGTACTGCGAGGTCGTGCCGTCGCGGCGCGCCCACATGCGGTTGTACTTGTCGCGGTGGATGACGAACCGGTCGTCGTTGGTGTCCGCCGCGCAGCAGTAGTTCTTCTCGTTGTAGTAGCCGTCGAGGAAGTCGAGCGGGTGCGGTCCGGCCAGCAGGTTGCCGACCGTGACGTCGGACGCGAACGTCGCATGGACCGCGTTGGTGAGCTGGACGTCGAAGATGCGCATCGCGCCCTTGCCGGCGTCGTTGTACTCGACGAGCACGAACGGCCGCGAGGAGGTCGCCGTATTGAGGTCGCAGCGGAGCGCGTACGCGACGAAGCCTCCGTCCTCGGCATGCAGGAAGGCGTGCTCCTCGTTCGGATTGTAGCCGACCTGCGCGGGGTCGTTCTGCACGTAGACGCGCGGCTCGACCTCGTCGCGGGACGGGATCACGCCGGACGCGAGCGTGGGGCCGCCGGGCTCCATCGCGAGACAGCCGCGCGCGGTCATGAGGCGCGAGAGCACGGCGTCCTTCGCCGTGCGGACGCCGACGACGGGCGCATGGCGGAGATCCTCGGGGCCGTCGAACGACCAGCGGTAGCGGGCCTCGGAGAGGAGCGCGGTCTCGCCCGCGGCCATGGCCGCGAGCTCGTCGTCCCCCAGCCGCCGCGACCAGACCGTGATTTCGTCGACGGCGAGCCCCGTCGCCGTCGTCTCGGCGTTGCCGATGCAGATCCGGCAGTCGTTCGTCATCGCCCCCCCGGACAACGCGATGGGGAACGGCAGCGTGTCGACCTTGCGCCCGTTCTTGAAGACCGTCGTCTTCCCGGACTCGACTGCGAACGCGACATGCGTCCACTCGTTTGAGGCCAGGGGAAAACCGAATGCGTCACTCGAGAAGTCGCTCCCGGGAAGGCTGAAGGTGAGTTCGGGCGCGCCGTCGACAAGCTTGATGTCCGCCGACAGGTACGGGTCCGCCCCCTTCTTCAGCGCGAAGAGGGCGCCCGGCACAATCTCCGGATGGCTCGCCGCGTGCGGAGAGGCGTTCACGAAGAAACCGAACGTGAAGGCCCCGTCCTCGCCGGCGAAACGGAGGTCCGACGTGTCCGCATGCGCGTCGCGCTGCGCCAGAAAGAGGGCTCGGCCCTCGCAGGAGAAGGACGGCGCCGCCGTGCCGCGCTCGGAGGCGAGGACGATCTCGCGCGTCTCCTCGGGATCCGGCCAGACCGCGGTGTAGAGCTGGGGGACGGTCGGGATGCGCAGCGGCGCGGGCATGCCGTCGGCCTGGTAGGTCCGGTACCACCACACCTCGATCGGGGACGCGGAGGCGTTGACGGCGTAGATTGCCGACGCGAGGTTGGCATAGGGGTCGTCCGCGTCCTGGGCGGCCTTCAGCTGTTCGGCCTCGGAGAGGAGCACGGGCTCGTGGTACAGCCGCGGATTCCAGTTCCGCCCCGTGGAGCCCGCCACGTGGACGTAGCCCGGGAGGCTGTCGTCGATGCGGGCGGCGAGATCCGCGGAGATGCCCGCCGCGGCGTCGGCGCGCGGCTTGATCTCCTGGCCGACGTAGACTTCGCCAGCCGCGCGGTCGAAGACGTTGGTGTCGGTGTTGAGGCACGCCCGTACCGGCACGGACCAGATGTCGTCCGCCGTCGAGAGCTTGAGCAGGAAGCGGCCGGCCCTGGTCACGGAGACGACGTTCGAGCAGACGCCGGCGATCGCCGCCGGATCGGAATACGGCATGACTTCGACCGTGTAGTCGTCCGGCACGAGGATGCCCGCGTCGGATGCGCCGCCCGACATGACCATCGTCGGCATGTCGTCGCCCCAGGAGATGAGGTACTGGTCGTCCTCGAACGGCCAGGACGTGCCGGCGGGATCGTGCACCTGCCACCAGATCTCGGCCTTCCAGGGCGAATCGACGCCGAGCTGCGCGCTCGTCCCGTCCGTCGGCGCGATTGCGAAGACGGCCCCGTCCTTGGGCTTCCCGGCGGCGCTCCGGTGCTGGTAGAGATACGGCGCGTTCGCGTCGCCGCCCCCCGTCGACGCCAGGCCGCTGCGGATGTTCGCGGTCATGTTGGTCGTGTCGTAGCCGCTGCCGATCGGACGGAGGATGTCGCCGACGGAGGCAGGGATGACGTTGACGTCCGGTTGCGCGACTTCGACGACGACCGTGTAGATCAGATTGTCCTTGGCGCCCGTGTCGTAGTAGGCCAGCACGAACTGCCCTTCCGGGCCGTCGAACGCGAAGGTGTCGACGTCGAGCGTCTGCGCGTACGCGCGCAGGGTCTCCGTCGACTCGTCGTAGACGACGCCGCGGACGATGTTGGTGTTGGTGACGAACGGGTCGCGCGAGATGACCGACTCCACCGTCTTCGGCCGGACAATCTCCGGATCGCCCAGCAGGCGCGTGAACTTGCCGCTCAGGGAGACCTTGGGCGCCGAGAACGGGGATTCCGTCCAGAAGAGGCGGTACGGACGCGTCTTCGCGGTCGACGAGACCTGGTAGACGCGTTCGAGCTCGCTGCCGTCCTTCAGGAACCAGTGCAGCGTCGTCGTGCCGCCCCGCGTGAAGAGGACGCGCTGGTAGTCGCTCGTCGCCGAGTTGTTGTAGTAGACGCGGCCTTCCTGCAGATAGGCGGGGGACGAGCGGATCCACTGGCCCGTCCGCTCCCAGTCGATCTGCGCGGGATCCTCGACCGGCAGGTAGGTGCACCAGTCGCCAAGCGAGAAGTCGGCCTGCTGCTCCGAGACGAGCATGCCGCAAGAGGCGTGCTCGAGGCGGAACGTGACGCCGTTGTTGTCCGACGCCGACGGCCGGTCGGCGAGGTTCGGCTCGACGAAGCCGCCACTGGCCGGGTAGAGGGCCGTCGCGTTCTGCGCGCTCCACTCGTTCGGCGAAGCCGTCTCGTAGATGTCGAGCGGCAGCAGCGAGGTGAGCTCGTAGGGACTGTCCTCCGCGCCGGCGAACACCGCGACGGCGGAAAGCGCTGCGAGAAGTGTCGTCAATCTCTTCATCTTGCCGTCCCTCTCCTCAATTCGCCGTCCCGAAGGGATAGTAGTAGACGCGCACGGTCCCGCTGGCCGAGAACGGCGCCCGGATGTCGCCGGCTGGCGCGAAGAACGTCACGCACGGCGCGGTCCAGTTCGAATCGGTGATGATCGTCACCACGCCGCCGCGGGTTCCCGAAAAGAGCGTTTCGCCCGCCGTGAGGCCCGTCCGCGAAAGACTCTGCGGCGCAGCCTGCTTGAAAAGCTCGACCGTCGTGCCGGACGCCTTCGCGAAACGGATCCGGGACTGAGTTGTGGCGATGGACGAAACCGAAAGCGTGTCGCCACCCGAATGCACGAGCGTGCCGTCGATCTCGACCCCGGCGGCCAGCGACGCGGCATTCGCCATCACGGTCTCGGCGTCCAACGCGCCCACCTGGGCGTTCGGCGCCAGGCGCTGGGCCCGTTCGGCGCGCTCGACGATCGGAGCCTCGAAAATGCGCTGACGCGGATACTGCTCGGCTCCGCCGCCAAACGCCACGCCAAGCCACTTCGCCTTCCCCTCGCGGAAGGCCGCGGCCAGCACGTCGTCGACAAACTCAAGCTGGAAAACCCCCTGCGAATTGATCCGGGCGATCGTGTTCTCCCGTGTCCAGACCGCAGTTCCCCCCGTCGACTCGGAGTAGGCCGACACCTTGACCGCGACGTCGACGTCGCCGGTCTTGCCCGCCCTGTCGACGCGCCCGCGGTAGACGAACGCGAAATCGTCGGCCCGCGCCAGCAGCAGGGACGCGAATGCGAAAAAGCAGCAGAACAGTTTTTCCATGGCAATCTCCCCCTTCACGGATTGGCCCCGACGTAGACCATCGCGACCTTGACGTAGGCCTTCACGTCGTAGGCGGTCGTGCCGCGGTGCGTCTTGCACCAGACCCGCAGGGTCTTCCCCTTTCGGACCGGAACCGTCCAGGCGCGCACCGCCCAGTCGCCCCCACTGGTCGCCACCTGGCGGTTGTCCATCACGTTGAAGTCCCCGTTTTCGATGGACATGCGGACCTCGTAGTCGGCGACGCTGTCGTTGCCCTTGCCACGGTAGCAGCGGCACAGCACGACCGCGAAGCCGTCGTCGTCGGCCGCGATCTTGATCTCGCCGTCCTGATTGTAGTCGGTCGAGAAGAACCCGCTCGTCTTGTCCAGCGACAGCGACTTGTCCGCCGAGAACGAATTCCAGTCGAACGTCAGGTTGCCGGGATGGTTCGCGCGGAGGGCGTCGAACGCGGCGTCGGCGCCGAACGAGAGGGAGTCAACCACATAGCCCTTGAACCCGCTGGCGCCGCCCGAGACCGTGACGGGACCGGCCAGATGCAGGGACTCGGCCGACAGGGGCGAGCGGACCGTCGCGGAGGCGACGTCGACCCGTCCCTCGCCCGACAGGGTGTCGGACTCGACACGCGCCGCATGGACGGAGGAAATGGCGTACGGGGCCGGCGTCACCCGCATCCGGGGACGGATCTCGTCGCCGCCCTGCGGCGTCACGCCGAGCCAGAAGACCGCCTGTTCGGACGGCACCCGGAGGTTGCCGACCATCTGCGCGAAATGGCCGTCCGCATCGGTCCGGAGCGTGAATTCGGTCGTCGAGTAGGCGTCCGTGCCGTCCGCCGCGAGATAGACCGCCGCGGTCGCGGACTTGGTCCTGGACGTCTGCACGGCGCCGGCCGCATTCAGCAGCCGCCCTTCGTAGTAGACCGACACGGTGTCGTCCGCCGCCTGGAGCGACGCGCCGGCCAGCACGGCCATCGAGAAGAGGAATCGCCTCATGTCACTTCACCTTTCCGAATGCGGTCGCCGTTGCGTCGCCGCCTTCGTTCTTCACGCTTGCGCCGAGCGGGTAGATGATCGAGCTGTAGCTCCTGTCGCAGATGCTGTTCGGGGAATTCCAGATGACCGATTCGCACGAAGGCGCGGTCCAGGATCCGGAGACCGTCTGCGTCCGCAGTCCGTCCACGGACCTGACGAGCTGGACCTTTCCGCCGCTCTGCGCCGTCAGCGCGAGGTCGCTCCTCGCCGCAAGCGCGACGGGCGAGGCCTGGGTGAGCCTCGGGGTCTTCGCCCCCTTGATCGTTCCGCCGCCGATCTCGAGCTGGTCGGCCTTGAAGGTCTTCGCCTTCACGGTGTCCGCCACCAGGGCCGACTCCGCGACAAGCGCGCGCGGCTGGCGGCGCACTTCCTGGCGCGGACGGATCTCGGTGGAGCCGAACGGCGTGAGGCCGAGGTACATCGCCGTGCCGGACAGCGTCGCAAGCGCGTCCTTCAGATGCGTCTTCTGCGCACCGGTCACAACGCTCCCCACCGCATCGGAGAGCTCGACGAAGAACGTGCCGTCGCGTTCGATCTTGACCGGCACCATGCGTCCCCAGAGCGGCTCGCCCCCGCTCGCCTGGGCGTAGACGCAGAAGGTGATCGTCAGCGGCAGCGGATTCGCGAACGCCGAACCGTCCGCCTTCGACAGCCGGCCGTGGAACGCGAACGTCTCGGCCGCCAGCCCCGTCACGGCCGCGAGGGCGGCCAGCAGCATGGTGAACATCCTCATCTTCATTCTCCCTTGATCGTCGCTGCGGCGGAAAGCCGCTTCAGCACGAAGACGCCCCGCATCGCGATCGGCGCGTCGGCGCGAAGTCCCTCGAGACGCCAGTCGATCCGCCCGTAGGTCGTCTCGTCCGGCGTCCGCTCGAACGTGCTCCTCCCGTCCGCGTCCTCCCAGATGAGCCGCAGCGTGTTCCGGACGGAGAAGCTCTCGGGCTTGACGCAGCCGATGAAGTTCTGCGCCACGTCGCCACTCGGGGCCGCCGACTTGTAGTCGGCGCTCCGCCCGTCGTGGTCCGGATGCCAGACATGCAGGAACGGATTCTCCTTGGATCGCTCGCCGACCGTGAAGGCGAACGTGCAGGCCGTGCCGAACGCGGTTTCGTCCGTGGCCGGCACCGCGCGGTTGGCGGTGTCGAGGACGACGGACGAGATCCGCCGCGCGACGACGCCCGCGGGAACGTGCGCGAGTTCGTCGTACAGTTCGCTCCGATAGGCCGACGAGCCCTCGGCCTCCGGAACCTGCGCGACCGCCACGCGCTGCAGCAGCGTCGGCTTCCCGGCCGCGTCGACGTGCACGAGGATGGTCGCGCGGAGCTTCCCCGCGGCCGTGACCGGCGTCGCGTTCGTGCCGTGGCTCACCTGCGAGATCGTCGCGCGCCCAATCCAGAGTCCCTGCGGATAGGCGCCTTCGCCCGGCTCGAGAACGTCCGCCTCGACCGTCACCGGGATGCGCACGCGCATCTTCGTCGGCCCCAGGTCGGAGAAGGACAGGACCGCGGCGTTCGTCTTCGAGAAGTCGAGCGCGGACTTGTCGCACGCGAAGACGAGCCGGCGCGACTCCCCGGCCGCAAGGGTCAGGTTCGTCGTCGCGAACGGCTCCCACCCGTCCGCCCGCCCGACGACCGCCTCGCGGTAGAAGGCCAGCGCCGGCTGGACCTCTTCCGCGGCCGCCGACGGTTCCAGCGCGACGCGGACGGTGCGGTTCGTCGTGCCCGCGTTGTGCAGCGCGACGGAGGCCGTCGAGGCGCCGCTTGCGAAGCGGAGACCGCCCGAAAGGTCCGTGCGCACGTCCAGGACGCCCGGCCACTCGCGGGCCGACGCGCCTTCGAACGCATAGGCCCTTCCCGCGGCGACCTTCGGCTTCCGTGAGAACAGGTCGAGCGCCACGAACACGGGCGCCGCGGCGTCCACTCCGGCGACGGCGTACGGAACCGGGGCGGACGGGCTCGAGAGCGGCCCTTCGCCGAAATACGCGGACGCCGCCAGCTCCGTCCCCGCGGGGGCCGAAACGCCGGCGATCGTCGTAAAGCCCGTCTCCGCGCGCTGCCAGGAAACGCGCGGCAGCGAGGGGACGCCGCGCCAGGTCCGCGTACAGGCCTCGGTCGCGAAGATGAAGTAGCAGTGTCCGCCCGTCATGCGCCGGAGCGTGGACGCCTCCTCCTCCCCGCGCTGCCAGAAGTAGAAGCCGACAGACTTCTGCTCGAGCGCGCTTCCGTCGGAATTGTACTGCGCGGTGTCCGCGTAGGCGCTCGATTCGTAGCAGGCCACCTTCTGGACCGGCGCGTCGGCGAACAGCGCCGCCGGTTCGGCCACGTCCGGGGTGGATTCGATGTAGACGGCGTTCCAGCCCTTCGTCAGGGCGATGGACTCGTCGATGTGGGCGGCCGGCGCGGCCAGTGCCGCCAGGCCAAGGGCGCAGGAAAGGAGAAGCCGCCGGTTCATCACTTCACCTCGATTCTGTAGAAACCACCCGCCGCGTCGGGTTCGGGCGCGACATAGAGCGTCATCACGCCGACTTCGTCGTCGGGCTCGTCCATCGCCACCGTCGCTCGGTCGGCGGCGTCACGGGCGTCGACCTTGAAGCGCTGGACCATCCATTCGGGACGGTCCAGCGTCCGCGCCGACTGGAGGCCGTAGAGGTGCCCGCCCGCGTATTCGAACTGCAGCGCCATGTGCCCGGACGCCGGGCCGAACGCCGTGATGCGCAGACGGTCAGATGCATCGAACGGATTCGTGCCCGCGCGGTATTCGGAGTAGTTGTCCACGCCGTCGCCGTCCCAGTCCGCGGCGGGGTCGTACTGGTCGTGCCCGTAGGCGCGCATGAGGTAGCCGATGCCGGCCAGATACTCGTCGGACACGCGGGCCGTCCCGTTCGTACCGTACGGCAGGTCCGTCGTCGTCGCGTACATGAGGTCGACGTGCCGGACCGCGTTCGCCTCGGCGACGGGCGGGAACGGCTCGCACGAAACCGCGCGGGTGCGGCCGAGGATGACGCAGTTCAGGACCTCGCCCAGCGCCGCCGATCGGTCGGAGCTCTCGCTCGAGACCGGGATCTCGAGCCGGTAGTTGAGTCCCGAGGCGGTCGGCGCGGTGATCGTCGTCGTCGCCAGCACGACGCCGTTCGTCTTGACGGCCTGGACCTTCAGGTCGGGATCCGCCCCGATGACCTCGTTCCGGTAGTTCTTCACGCTGCCGGCGTAGACGTAGGTGCCGTAGGGGAAGTTGACCGCCAGAGCCGTTCCCGCCCAGACGGCCAGCGCGGCGAGGCAGAGGAGTCTTCGTTTCATAGCCCGATGTCCTTCCTGATCCATTTCGATTCAAATCCGTAGAGCCTGCCGCCGTCCGTCTGCGACTTGAGGTAGGTGTCCATCGCCGCGCGCGCGGCCGTCACGAACCGGTCGCTTTCCGCTTCCGTGCAGAGTCCCTTCTCGGCCCGCTTGCGGCTGCGCGCCACCGCCTTGCGATGACCCTCCACCGCCTGCGCCACCTCGGCCGGCAGCTCCGGCCTGCCGGCATCGACGGCCAGACGGCGGCGCTCATGGTCGGGGAAGATGGAGAGCGGATAGCCCGCCCGCCCCTCGGGACCCTGCAACTGCACGTTCCGCGCCGAGATGCCGACCGGATTGCCGAAAACAACGTTTCCGGCATGGTTCGTGTAGGCGTTGAACACGACAATTGAAGCTGCTGCGAGAATCAGCACGGGGCACCTCGAAATCGTCCCAGAATGACCTTTTGCTGTTAATTGTAGCAAAACATCCCATTGCAGAACAATGGAATGAATGCCAAATTGGCCCCTGGGGTCCGGAACCGGCCCGTCCCTACTTCACTTCATAGACTGCGTAGCCGAAGGGGCCGAGCGCGAAGGACCGGGCGCCGGTCTTGTTCGTGTCGCGCGCGATCAACGGCGATTCCAGCACCGTGCCCTTCACGTCGCGGTCGACCTTCTCGACCGCCAGATAGGAGGGATAGCTCCCTTCCGGAACCGTGAACGAGACGTCGCAGGCCGCCGGCTTGTCCGTCCAGTTCTGAAGGACGAGCAGCGTCTCCCCGCCGCCGCGGCGCACGAAGGCGGCCACCGCCTCCGGCCGCGTCGTGTCGAGCCAGGCGAGTCCGTCGTGGCCGTTCGCCGCCGTGAACGCGGGACGCGTCCGCCGCAGCTGCGAGAGGCGCTTCACCAGCTCGGCGCGGCGCCGTCCGGCGGGCGTCTCGCGCGCCTTCCAGTCCAGGGGCGTCTTCCCGAACATCGAGTGGTCGGGCGCCGCCTCGGCGAACTCGTTGCCGTTGAAGAGCATCGGCACGCCGTCGACCGTGAACATCCAGAAGATCACCTGTTCAACCCGGTCGTGCCCCCACTTGAGCTCGCGGCGCGGTCGCTCGTCCGTCGCGATGTCGTGGTTCTCGTAGTGGTTCACGAACTTCGCGCCGGCCGGCACCTCGCGCTCGCGGCCGATCCAGGCCTTGCGCACGGTCTGCGCGCCGAACCCCGGGAACCAGCCGTAGTCCGCGTCGAAGCCCTTGTACTGGTTGCAGACGGTGTAGCCTTCGCAGAGGAGCACCGCGTGTCCGCCCGTCAGCTGGTCCATCATGTCGTGGGCATCGCACCAGAAGTCGAGCGGGATGCCGTCCCCGACGTCGCAGCGGAAGCCATCCGCGCCGAACTCGGTGATCAGATGGCGCATGTTGCCGATCAGATATGCGCGCAGCTTCGGGTTCGCGAAGTTGAGCTTCGGGAAACGCCAGGGCCCCTTCTTCACCGTGCCGTCCGGGTTCCACCAGGTGAAGTCCGGGTGCTCCTTCAGGAACGGGGCGGTCGGGCCGCAGTGGAGATAGACGAGGTCGAGGACCACCTGCATGCCGAGCCCGTGCGCCGCGGCGCAGAAGTCCTTCAGGTCCTGGTCCGTGCCGTACTCCTCGTCGACATGGAAGTAGTCCGCGATGCGGTACTGGTTCTTCGGATTGTCGAAGCCGCTGCGGATCTGCCGCGGACTCCAGAAGCCCTTGTCGCGGTCCGCGTCCATCTTGAAGACGGGAACGAGATACGCGATCGTGAAGCCCGCCTCCTTCAGGTAGGGCAGCTTCTTCTCGGCGGCCTTCAGCGTCCCCTCGGGCGTGAACGCCCGCAGCTGGATCTGGCACATGACGCCCTTCGTGAACCACTCCGGCGTCTTCCGCGCCTCCTGCATCCAGGCGTTCGCGGCCCACATTTCAACGGCCGCAAAGGCCAGGACGATCTGCAATAGGATTTTCATTTGCGACCATT
>JAEDMN010000034.1 GCA_016302985.1 Kiritimatiellia bacterium
CGTGACCTCCGTCCCTCTGCGTCCGGCCGAAGGCCCCAGCCCTCGCCTCCGGCGGAACGCAGAGCCACTTCGTGAACACGGCCGGGTCCAGCGGGATGCCTACGAGACATCCCCCGCCCGGCCGCATCCGGCGGACTAGATGTTCAGCGAGCAGGGACCGCTCACGCAGCCGCCGGGGCACGCCATGACTTCGAGGAAGTTCACGGGCAGCTTGCCGGCCGCGTACAGCTTCAGCATCGCGCAGGTCTTCCTGTCGATGCCGTTGATCTGCTTCGAGTTGAGCTTGAAGTCCGGAATCTTAGAGGTCGCCTCGACGAGAACCGCCTCGGTGACGCCGCAGCTGCAGGCGAAGTTGCGCGCGGTGACGGCCGCGGGACGCGGCGTCTTCCACGGCTCGCAGGCGATCACATCGACCTTGCGGCCGGCGAGGATCGCGCCGAGCTCCTCGAACGAGAGGACGTAGTCGACGTCCTTCCGGCGGGCCTCGGAGCGCTTCGCGACGCAGGGGCCGATGAAGACCGTCTTGGCGTCGGGGTTCTGCGCCTTGACCATGTCGCGCGTGTAGACCATCGGGCTCGGCGTCTCGGAGACGTGCTTCATGAGGTCCGGCAGGTGCTTCGCGACGAGGTTCACGTACGCGGGGCAGCAGGACGTCGTCATGAACGTCTTGGGGTCCTTCTCCATGCGCTCGATGAATTCGGCCGTCTCGTGCTCCGTCGTCTTCTCGGCGCCGAGGGCGACCTCGATGACGTCCGCGAAGCCGGCCTTCGCGCAGGCGGAGAGCAGCTGCTCGATCGTGCCCGGGAACTGGCGGTCCGCGGCCGGGGCGACCATCGCGACGAGCTTCTCGCCGCGCTGCATCGCCAGCAGCACGTCCAGCAGCTGCGAGCGCTCCATGACCGCGCTGAACGGGCAGGCGCTGAAGCACTTGCCGCAGAAGATGCAGCGCGTGAAGTCGATCTCGGCGACGCCCTGTTCGTTCTTGCGGATCGCGCCGACGGGGCACGCCTCCTCGCAGGGGACGGACGTCTTGACGATCGCGTGGTACGGGCAGGCCGCGATGCACTTGCCGCACTTGATGCAGAGGGACTGGTCGATGACGGACTTGCCGTCCACGACCGAGATCGCCTTCTTCGGGCAGGTGTAGACGCAGGGGCGCGCGAAGCAGCCGCGGCAGTTCGGGGTGGAGAGCACCTTGGCGTCCGGGCATCCGTTGCAGGCCGGTCCGCACACGCCGAGCGGGTTCTCGCGGCGGGCGCCCGCCTGCTCCTGCCCGGCCACCTTTTCGGCCAGGTACTCGCGCAGCGTCTTCGCCTCGTCCGCCTCGTCCTCGGCGGTGATGCCCAGCAGGGCCATCAGGCGGTACTTGATGACCGCGCGGTCGTGGTAGACGCAGCAGCGCGAGGAGTCGCCGCCCTTGGGGCGCAGCTTGACGGGGATGTGGTCGAGGGCGTCCGCGAGGGAGCCGTTGTCGAACGCGCGCACGAGCTGGATCATCAGCTCGCGGCGGATGAAGGTCGCGCCGTTCAGCATCAGAGGGCCTCCTCGACGCCGGCGAGTTCGCAGATGCGGGCGAACACCTTCTCGGGCGACGCCTCGCACATGACCTCCGTGCCGTTGAAGCGGACGTAGGGCGCGCCGCCCAGGTTCTCGCGCTCGCACATCTCCAGGCAGGTGCGCGCCTCGATGTCGACGCGGGCCCGCAGGTCGGGCGGGAGGGAGAGCTCGATGTCCATCAGTTTGGCGGCGCCCAGCAGGTAGCAGGCCGTCCCGCAGCAGATCTCGACTTTGATGCGTTCCATGGGTGTTCCTTTGGGAGTTGGATGTTGAACGTTGAAGATTGAACGCCGGGGCGCTGGATGCCGCGCGGGCCGTCAGTAGAAGTCGATCTTCACCTGTTTCCGGTAGTTGCGTTCGAGGGCGGTGGCCATGCGGCGGATGACGGAGCGGCGCAGCTCGAGGTCCTGGGGGATGTTGGGGTCCTGGTGGGACTCGTTCACCTTCGTCCCGATGACGAACTCGATGCGGTCGTGGCGCATCATCCGGTCGATGATCGCGCGCACGGCGGCGGGTTCGTGCTCGGTCGGACGCTTCTCCTCGAGCGCGCCCAGCACGCGCCCGAGCGTGAGGATGCCCTCCGTCGCGATGCCGATCCCCTCCATGCGTCCCACCGGGGGGAGGCCGCCGGAGGAGCGCATGTCGGCGAGGTTGAGCTTCACCTTGACGCCGAGCTCGCGCTCGAGGATGTTCGCGGAGGTGCCGCCGCAGACGACGACGTGGTCGGGGCCGAGCAGCGCCTGTCGCGCGTACTCGGCGTCGTGCTCCCTGTAGAACGGCGGCCCCGTGAGGATGCGCATGATGCGCGGATGGCGCAGGTAGACGACGCAGCAGGTGATGTCGTCCTTGCAGCCGCCCGGCGTGATCAGCAGCGCCTCGCGGGCGATGGCCGCGGCGAGGTCGTGGGCGGAGACCTCGGGGTTCTGGGCGATCTCGGTCTGCGCGAACTTCATCACGCCCGAGCGGCGCCAGCCGAACTTCATGTCCTTGCGCACGCCGAGGCCGGACTGCGTGACGCCGTCCGAGCACATGATGACGCGGTCGCCGCACTGGAAGTCGGCCTCGCACTCGCGCACCTCGCGGTCGGGCCAGTGCTCGGAGACGACCGTCTCGTCCACCAGGGGCTTCACCTCCTCGACGCCGCGCAGGTGGATGTACCCGGGGTTGCCCATCTCGGTGATGCGGGCGCGGCCGCCGAGGCGGAAGTCGAAGAGCGAGAACGTCGCGTAGCCGATCTTGCGCACCTCGCAGACGGGCAGGGAGTCCATGATGATCTCCGCCGCCTCGAGGGTCGGGATGTTGGACGCGAGGAACCGGATGGCCATCGACGTCGTCATGGTCGCGAGCACGTGCGCCTTCACGCCGCTGCCGAGGCCGTCCGAAAGCGCCACCAGATGGCGGTTCTCGCGTTCGATGGTCTCGAAGCGGACGTCGTCGCCGCACGCGGCCTGCCCGGTCTTGGTGAACTGGGAGGCCTCCATCTCGATGAAGAGGTCGTCAGCCATTCAGGTACTCGTAGCTGCTGCCTTCGCGGAGCTTCTTGCCGACCGTCTGGGACTCGTAGGCCCCGGCGATCTCGTTCAGCATGATCTCGGTTTCGGCGATGTGCTCGCCGAAGAGGCGGGCGACCTGCTGGACCGTGATGACGTTCTTGCGGATGACCTCGCGGGCCTTGGCCGCGATCTCCTCGCGCCGGCCCTCGTTCTGGGTCACGTCCTGGATGACCGCGCCGGCGAACTCGCCCTTGGAAATCGCGAAGACGCTGAGCGTCACGATGCGGTCCTTCCACGGCTGGCGGTACTTGACGATCTCGCTGCCGTGCTCGAGCGCGCCCGTGAAGAGGTCCGCGAAGTCCGGCAGGAACGTGGCGACGGGCAGCCCGTCCAGGTTGCCCAGCACCTCGTACTCGCCCAGCGCCCCGGCGAGCTCCGCGAAGTTGCGGTTGCACTCGACGATCTGGCCTGCGCGGTCGACGATGACGACGCCCGCGGGGATGTAGCGCACGAGCGCGTTGGACGTGCTCTTGAAGTTGCGCTTGAGGAAGGTGTGGCACATCGCCTCCTCGGCCTTGCCGGCGAGCATCGCCTTTGCGAACTCGCGGCAGCTGTCGTAGCCGCAGGCGCCGCAGTTGAGTTCGTCCGCCTTGTTCAGCTTGCCGACGCGGGCGAGGGTGCGGGCGATGTCCTCCTCGGAGGGTTCCGCGGACGCGACGGTCTCGGCCGGATAGGCCGCGGCGCCGCAGTGGGCGAAGGTGCGTCCGACGGACGTGCGGATCGGCGCGGCGGCGTCCGTCGCGCGCAGGGCGTCCAGCGTCCCGATGTCGCCGGCGTCCATCGCCGGGCCGTTCACGCAGCCGCCCGGGCAGGCCAGCGCCTCGACGAAGATCGGGCGCGCGTCCCCTTCGGGCGGAGGCGGCGGGGAGGAGAGGAGCCGGCCGAGGTTGTCGAGGCCGGAGACGGAGACGAAGCGGACACGGCCGGCGGCGTCCCGGATCGTGTCGTTCATGCCGCCTTCGACGGAGTAGAAGCGCCCTTCCGCGGCGGGTCCGAGCACGAGGTCGGACTCCTCCTCGACCGACGCCGGGTCGATGCCCTGCTCCTCGAACAGCTGGACCAGGGCGGGGAAGACGATCGCGAAGGCGAGCTCGTCCGGATGGCGGTCGGCCTCGTTCTTCTTCGCCGCGCAGGGTCCGAAGAAGACGACCTTGGCGTCCGGCCCCAGCTTCTCGCGCAGCAGGCGGACGTGCGCCCGCACCGGGGACGGCAGGGGCGAGATGAACTTCGCCCAGTCCGGCAGGTACTTGCGGACGTAGTCGACGCAGGCCGGGCAGGCGCTGGAGATCATGACGGAGGTGCGCGGCGCCGCCTCGAAGAGCTTCGAGACGTGCGCGCTCACGGCCTCGGCGCCGTGCGCGGTCTCGGAGACGCCCGCGAAGCCGACGCGCTTCAGCGCGGTCGCGAGGCGGCCGATGGAGACGCCCTTGAAATAGGCCGCGAAGCTCGGCGCGACCGAGGCGTAGACCTTCTCGCCGGAGGCCAGGAGCGCCTTCAGGCGGGGCATGTCGATGCGGACCTTCTTCGCGTGCTGCGGGCAGATCTTCACGCAGAGGCCGCACGCGAGGCAGGCCTCGGGGATCACGCTCGCCTTGCCGTCGACGACGCGGATCGCCTTGACGGGACAGTGCCGGACGCACTTGTAGCAGTCCTGGCAGGCGTTCTCGGTCGTGTAGACGGGGGCGTTCACTTGAAGGTCTCCTCCAGAATGTCGCGCATGAGGCCGCGGTCGACCTGCGTGTAGACGCGGTCGTTCACGATGACGACCGGCCCCTGCGCGCAGTTGCCGGTGCAGAGGCTGGCCGCCAGTTCGACGTCGACCTCGTCGACGAGGCCACGCTCCGCGAGGAATTCCTCGCAGAGCGTGACGTTCTTCTCGTTCCCGCGGGCGAAGCAGGAGCTGCCCATGCAGATCGTGATCTTGGGCCTAGAGCTCATAGTCGACGACGCTGACCCAGTGGAGGAGGAGCTCGTGGTTCTTCGCGCTCTGCTCCTTGGCGGATTCGGCGGCGGCGACGATCGGCAGCCACTGCTGCACGTCGCGCATCTTGACCTTGAGCGCGGCGCAGGCGATCGCCATGTACTTCTCGGCGGCGACCACGTGGCCGGACAGCCAGAAGAGGAGATACGTGCGCGCGACGTCGGCGAGCGGGTCGCCGAGGCGGACGTGGCTCCAGTCGATGACGCGCCAGTCGCCCTTCGGCGTGATGATCACGTTCGTCGGGTTGAAGTCGCCGTGGCAGAGGGCCTTGCCGCGCGGCAGCGTCTGCAGCTTCATGTGCAGGTCGTAGCGCGTCTCGCGCGGCAGCGACGAGGCGGAGATCTGCTTGTCGAGCTTGTCCGCGAGGTTGCCCATGCGGTCGGACGTGCGGGAGAAGATCGTGCACTGGATGGCGACGAACTCCTTCAGGTACTTCTCGGTGTTCTTCTTGTCCTTCGCCATCACGTCGGCGAGCGTCTCGCCCTCGACCCACTCGCGGCGGATGCACCAGCGGTCGCGGAGCTTCATGACCTCGAGGACCTTGGCGACGGGCAGGCCCGTCTCGGCCGCGCGGGCCTCGTTCATCGCCTCGTTGAGGACGGCGCTGACCTTGTAGCTCGGCCCGAAGACCTTGAGCACGGTGTCCTTGTCGCGGGAGATGACCTTGTCGGCGCGCTCGAGCAGCACGCCGGCCTTCGCGGCCTTCTTCGCGACGGACTTGGCGGGGGCCTTCACGGCCTTCGCGGGCTTGGCGGCAGGCGCCGGGGCGTTCTTCTTGGTAGCCATTGCAAATTACCTTTCGTTGGGGACTGCGGGCTGTCCGGCGGCAAGCATACCATCCGGGCAGTCCGCGCGTCAATCTCGCAGTTAGACGGCCTCGTGCTTGCCGTAGTAGGCGTTGAGGTACATCTTCTTGATTTCGGCCATGAGCGGGTAGCGCGGGTTCGCGCCGGTGCACTGGTCGTCGAAGGCCTGCTCGACCATCGCGTCGAGGCGGTCGAGGAAGTCCTTCTCGTCCGGGACGTAGTCCTTGATCGTCGGCTTGATGCCGATGCGGGCCTGGAGCTCGCGGATCGCCTTGATCAGGTTCTCGAACTGCTCGTCCTGCGTCTTGCCCTTGATGCCGAGCGCGTCCGCGATCTCGAGGTAGCGCTCGAGGGTGTGCGGGTGGTCGTACTGCGGGAACGTGCCCATCTTGCGCGGAACCGGGTTCGCGTTGAAGCGGAGGACCTCCTCCATCATCAGCGCGTTGGCGATGCCGTGCGGGATGTGGTGGAACGCGCCGAGCTTGTGCGCCATCGAGTGCATCACGCCGAGGAACGCGTTCGCGAAGGCCATGCCGGCCATCGTGGCGGAGTGGGCCATCTTCTCGCGGGCGACCGGGTTCGCCTTCTTCGCGACCGCGGCGTCATAGCACTGCGGCAGGTACTTGAAGGTCGTCTGCAGCGAGCGGAGCGCGAGGCCGTCGGTGAAGTCCGTCGCCAGCATGGAGGCGTAGGCCTCGAGGGCGTGGGAGACGGCGTCGATGCCCGAGGCCGAGGTCAGGCCGGGAGGCGCCATCATCTGCATGTCCGCGTCGACGATCGCCATGTTCGGCATCAGCTCGTAGTCCGCGAGCGGGTACTTGACGCCCGTCTTCTCGTCGGTGATGACGGCGAACGGCGTGACTTCCGAGCCCGTGCCGGCGGAGGTCGGGATGCAGATGAAGTAGGCCTTCTCGCCCATCTTCGGGAACGTGTAGACGCGCTTGCGGATGTCCATGAAGCGCATCGCCATGTCCATGAAGTCGACTTCCGGGTGCTCGTAGAGGACCCACATGATCTTCGCGGCGTCCATCGCGGAGCCGCCGCCGACCGCGATGATCACGTCCGGCTTGAAGCCGGCCATGAGCTTCGCGCCCTCCTTGGCGCAGGCGAGCGTCGGATCGGGGGCGACGTTCGAGAACGTCGTGAACATGATGCCCTGCTCCTCGAGGCTCTTCTCGATGGCCTTCGTGTAGCCATTGGCGTAGAGGAAGGAGTCCGTGACGATGAAGGCCTTCTTCTTGTCCATCACCTCGCCGAGTTCGCGCAGGGCGACCGGCATGCAGCCCTTCTTGATGTAAACCTTCTCCGGCGCGCGGAACCACAACATGTTCTCTCTCCTGATGGCCACGGTCTTGACGTTGATGAGGTGCTTCACTCCGACGTTCTCCGAGACGGAGTTGCCGCCCCAGGTGCCGCAGCCGAGCGTCAGCGACGGGACCAGGCGGAAGTTGTAGACGTCGCCGATGCCGCCCAGCGAGGACGGCATGTTGACGACCAGGCGGCACGCCTTCATGCGCTCGCTGAATTCGGCCAGCTTGGCCTTCTCGTTCAGTTCGTCGATCCAGAGGACGGACGTGTGGCCCAGTCCGCCGTTGTTGTTGAGCAGCGCCTCCGCGATGTTCAGCGCGTCCGCGAAGTCCTCGCTCTTGTACATGCCGAGAATCGTCGTCAGCTTCTCGTGGCCGAACGCCTCGTCGCTGGACGTGTCCGTCGCCTCGCCGATCAGCACCTTCGTGTCCGCAGGGACCTCGAAGCCGGCCATCTTCGCGATCGTCACGGGCTTCTGGCCCACGATCTTCGCGTTGAGCGCGCCGTTGATGAGCATCGTGGCGCGGATCTTGTCCGCCTCCTCCTTGTTCAGGAAGTAGCAGCCGCGGCGCTTGAACTCGGCCTTGACCTGGTCGTAGATCCGCTTGTCGGCGATGATCGTCTGCTCGGTGGCGCAGATCATGCCGTTGTCGAAGGTCTTGGAGTGGATGATCGAGTTCACCGCGCAGGTCAGGTCGGCCGAGGGGTCGATGATCGCCGCCGCGTTGCCCGCGCCCACGCCGAGGGCCGGCGTGCCGCTGGAGTAGGCGGACTTCACCATGGCCGGGCCGCCCGTCGCGAGGATGATGTCGGCCTCCTTCATGAGGAGCGTCGTCTTCGGCAGCGTCGGGGCCTCGATGCAGGCGATGATGCCCTCCGGGGCGCCGGCCGCGACGGCCGCGTCGAGGACGATCTTCGCCGCCGCGATCGTGCAGTTCTTGGCGCGCGGGTGGGGGGAGATGACGATGCCGTTGCGCGTCTTCAGGCAGAGGAGCGTCTTGAAGATCGCCGTGGAGGTCGGGTTCGTCGTCGGGATCACCGCGCCCACGACGCCGATCGGCTCGGCCACGCGGCGGTAGCCGCCGGACGGGTCGTCCTCGATCACGCCGCACGTCTTCGTGTTCTTGTACGTGTTGTAGATGTACTCGGAGGCGTAGTGGTTCTTGATGATCTTGTCCTCGACGATGCCCATGCCGGTCTCCTCGACCGCCATCTTCGCGAGGGGGATGCGGGCGCGGTTCGCCGCAAGCGCCGCCGCCTTGAAGATCGCGTCCACCTGCTCCTGGGAGTAGGTCGCGAATTTCTCCTGCGCCGCCCGCACGCGGGCGATCATCGCCTCGAGCTCAGCGATCCCGTCATCCACCACGGGCATCGCACCCTTCTCTGCGCTTTCCATCATGTACCTGCTTTCCTCTTTGTTCATGTCCCGGGAAAACCCCTTCCCGCGGCAACGACCCAAGTTTAGCAAAGTCCGATTAGATATACAAGTACCTAATTGAACAAAAGATATTTTTTTATGGATACCCCTTTATCTATTCCGTCGGTTCCGAAATATGATATAATTCCCGCAACTCACATGAAAACCAACCGTCCTGATTCGCATCCCGAGCCGACCATCCGGCGCTACCCCGCGTACCTGCGCGTGATCCGCGACCTGATGTCCGCCGGCGAGGAGAACATTTCCAGCGCCGTCGTCGCGGAGCAGCTCGGGCTCGATCCCGTGCTGACGCGCAAGGACCTCGCGATGGCGGGCGTTCCCGGACGTCCGCGCCGCGGGTATCCCGCCCGGAGGCTGGCGGACGCCATCGAACGCGCGCTGGGCTGGAACAAGGGCTGCGGAGCCCTGCTCGTCGGCGTCGGCTCGCTCGGCCACGCCCTTCTCGGCTACACCGGCTTCGCGGAGCAGAACCTCTCGATCGTCGCCGCCTTCGACGCGGATCCCCTGATGATCGGCCAGGTCGTCCACAACGTGCGCGTGCGCGCGATGGACGACCTTCCCGCCATCGTGGCGGACCAGAAGATCAAGCTCGGCATCCTCACCGTGCCGGGCACCGCGGCCCAGGCCTGCGCGGACGCGCTCGTCCAGGCCGGCGTCGTCGGCATCTGGAACTTCACCCCCACCCAGATCGACGTGCCGGACGGCGTCATCGTCCAGCACGTCGACCTCGCCCAGTCCCTCGCCGTCCTCTCCCACGCGATCAACCGCGCCTGACGGGAGGACGCCCGCTAGCGGAAAGTCGTGGCGACGTGCTCGCGCAGGCCGAGCGCCGCGAACCAGTCGCGCATGCGCCGGTTGGAGAAGTCGAGGTTGTGCGCAACCGTGTCCAGCGCGTAGAGCGTCGGATCGAAAAGCGGCCTCGTGCGCGAGAGGAATGTCGACAGCGCGGCCACGGGGCGGATGACCGCCATCGGAACGCAGCATTCGCGCAGACGCCTGCCCGGCAGGAACTCCGCGGCAAGTTCGCGGTAGTATTCGGAGAGCGTCGTCCGCCTCGAGTCGAGCACGGTCACGCCCTTTCCGCCCGCCTCGGGCAGCAGCATCGCCGCGTGCAGCGCGCGGCAGACGTTCTCCACGTGCGCGAGCGGCCAGCGGTTGCGTCCCCTCCAGCGCCCGAAATGGAAGACGCACGGGGAATTCTTCAGGTAGGCGACCGTGCGCGGCGTGATGGAGGTGTCCCCGTTGCCGAAGACGACGCACGGACGCACGCAGGAGAAGCGTTCCGGCGGCAGGTTGTCCAGCAGCCACTGTTCGGAGCGGATCTTGTACTTCGGATAGGGATTGCGCGCGCGCAGGTCGAAGGCGAGCCCGTCCTCCGTCTCGCCGTGGAAGTCGTGCAGACCGTAGACGTCCGCGGTCGAAAGGTAGACGAAGCGCTGGACGCCGCGCCGCAGGGAGAGGGTCGCGAGCCGCTGCACCACCTCGTAGTTCGCGGACCGGAACCAGGCGTCCTTCCCGACCTCGCTTACGCGCGCGGCAATGTGGACCACGTAGTCGATCTTCCGTGCGAACAGCGCCTCCGTCGCCCCGGCATCGTCCAGATCGACGGACAGGATCTCCGCCCCGGATTCCTTCAGCCGCTCCGCGACGCGCGCCCGCGCCGTGCCCAGAACGTGGAAGCCCTGGCGAACGAAATACGCCGCCGCGTTCGACCCGACGTACCCGCCGGCACCTGTGATGAGAATGGTCTCCATTTTCGACGCCGTCCTTCACTGTCTCAAGGAAAGAATCTCGCCCGGCAGGCGCCGAAGCAGGCCGAAAGAACGCAGAACAAAGACAACGGGCATTTCATGTCCCACGAAGTAGAGCAGACTCGTGGAATGCGTGAAACTGCCTGTAGATGGTGGACCCGCCGGGACTTGAACCCAGGACCAAGGGATTATGAGTCCCCCGCTCTGACCGACTGAGCTACGGGTCCGATTGGAGTGCGCAGATTATAGCAAATCGCGCGCGGGGCCGACAAGCCCGCTCAGCGGCGCAGGAACGCACCCGCGATCGCGAAGGCGCTCACGACGTTGAGCGAATTCTTCATGCCGTGGGAGCGGATTTCCAGCACCTCGTCCGCCATCGCGACGACGTCGGGATCGAGGCCGAAGCGCTCGTTGCCGAGCAGGACGGCGCAGGGGAAGACGATTTCGGCGTGCGCGAGGTCCGTCGCGCCGTCCACCGTCTCGAGGGCGTAAATGCGGCGGCCCTCCGCGCGCAGGCGGTCGATGGCGTCGCGCACGTCGCCGGCCTGCTCCCAGGGGGTGGACTCGTCCGCACCGAGCGCGGTCTTCTTCACCTGCGCGTTCTCGGGCGTGGGCGAGTAGCCGCAGAGGACGATCCGCTCCGCGCCGAAGAAGTCCGCGGTGCGGAAGATGCCGCCCATGTTGAACGCGCTGCGGACGTTGTCCGCCACGACGACGAACGGCGCCTTGTCCACGTGCCCCGGCGCGTCCGTCGTGCGGATGCCCATCTCGGAGTCCGTGATCTTCGCGCGCTTGTCGACGCGTTCGAGCGGCACGAGGGCGGCCTGGATGGACCGCGCCGTCGCGCCGGGCTGCAGCAGGTGCGCGAGCGCGAGCAGGCGCTTCGACTCCGCCGTGCGGAGAAAGTCGAAGGCCGCGGCCCGCGTCGCATCGTCCTCCGGACGCGCGGCCGCGAGCTGAACGAGGCGGTAGGCCTCCTTCCACTCCTCTGTCGACAGGTCGATCATGGCGCCTTACATCACGGCGTTGTCGATGAGGCGCGTCTTCCCGCAGTAGACCGCGAGGAGGATCGCGACGCCCTTCTCCAGCCGCTTCACGGGCTCGAGCGTCTCGCCGTCCACCGCCTCGACGTAGTCGACCTTCAGGCCGGCCGCCTCGAGCTTCTTCACGATCTTCGCCTGGTAGGCCTTCCACGGAACCGTCTTCTTCGCCTTCACGTCGGCCTGCGCCGCGAAGAGGGACTGCGACAGCGCGCGCGCGCGGGACTTCTCGTCGGCGGAGAGATAGGTGTTGCGGGAGCTGCGGGCGAGACCGCTCGGTTCGCGCACGATCGGCGCGACCACGATCTCGAGATCGAAGTTCAGATCCCGCACCATGCGGCGGATGATCGTCTCCTGCTGGAAGTCCTTCTGGCCGAAGACGGCGAAATGCGGATGCGCGAGATTGAAGAGCTTCGCGACGACCGTGCAGACGCCGCGGAAGTGCCCGGGACGGCGCGCGCCGCAGAGGCCCGCGGACAGCGTCTCCTCGTTGACGTAGACGGAGTGCGCATCGAGGTACATGTTCTGCGGCGTCGGGAAGAAGATCGCCGTCGCACCCGCCTTGCGGCACTTCGCAAGGTCCGCCTTTTCGTCACGCGGATACTTGTCGTAGTCCTCGTTGGGGCCGAACTGAACCGGATTCACGAAGACGCTCACGACGATTTCGTCCGCGCCCTTTTTCCTCGCGGCCTCGATCAGCGAGAGGTGGCCTTCGTGCAGATAGCCCATCGTCGGGACAAGGGCGATCTTCCGGCCCTCCATCCGCTTCGCCGCGCACCACTTCTGCAGCTTCTTCGGTTCCGTGAACGTCTTCATTCCAACTCCTCTCTTCCGATAAAGCGAAAACCCCGGCCGGGCCGGGGTTTGAGTGGTTGTGGGAAGTGGATTCGAACCACTGAAGGCGTAAGCCAGCAGATTTACAGTCTGCCCTCGTTGACCGCTTGAGTATCCCACACTAGTGGTGCTCGGGGGGGGACTCGAACCCCCAAGGATCTCTCCACATGCACCTCAAGCATGCGTGTCTGCCAATTTCACCACCCGAGCAGGTGTTGAAAACGGGATGTAGTATAGCATAGGACCGTGAGTCGTGCAAGCACGATTTTCAAAAAAAATTGGACGCGCCCGAAGGCGCGTCCCCTGTCAGGCTGCTAAGCCGACAAATCTTCCGAAATCAGAACAAACCATGCACGTGACCCGTCTCGACGTCAACGTCGATGCGGCGGTAGGCGGGCGACGCGGAGGTGCCCGGCATGAGCTTGATCTCGCCGGCGACGGGGACGATGAGCCCCGCGCCCTGGTAGATCAGGACGTCCTTGACCGGCATGCGCCAGCCTTTCGGACGGCCGAGCAGCAGCGGGTCGTGCGAAAGCGAGTACTGCGTCTTCGCGATGCAGATCGGCAGCTTCGCCGTCTCGGGGTTCGCCTGGAACGCGGCGAGCTTCTCGAGCGCGAGCGGCTCGAAGTCCACGCCGTCGCCGCCATAGACCTCCTTCACCTGCTTCTCGATGCGGTCCTTGAGCGGCTCGTTCAGGTCGCAGAGGAACGCGAAGTCGTTCGGCTCGTCGCACGCCGCAACGACCGCCTCGGCGAGTTCGAGGGCGCCTTCGCCGCCCTTCAGCCAGTGGTCGGACACCGCGAAGCGGGCGCCCGCACGTTCGGCGATCTTCTGGACGAGGTCGCGCTCTGCCTGCGTGTCGGTGTAGAACGCGTTGAGGCACACGACGGGCTGGACGCCGGCGCGGCGGATGATGTCGATGTGGGCGAGCAGGTTGTCGCAGCCCTTCTCGAGCAGCTCGAGGTTCTCCGTCGTGTAGACGGGGTCGAGCGGAAGGCCGGCCTTGACCTTGGGCGCGCCGCCGTGCGCCTTGAGCGCGCGGACGGTCGCGACGAGCACCACGGCGTCCGGCTTGAGGCCGGAGCAGCGGCACTTGATGTTCCAGAACTTCTCGAATCCCATGTCGCTCGCGAAGCCGCTCTCCGTGACGACGTAGTCGCCCAGCGCGCAGGCCAGGCGGTCCGCGACGACGGAGTTCTGGCCGATCGCGATGTTGGCGAACGGGCCGGCGTGCACGAACATCGGCTGTCCTTCCAGGGACTGCATCAGCGTCGGCTGGATCGCGTTCACCAGAAGCGCGCACATCGCGCCGTCGACTTCGAGGTCGTGCGTCGTGACCGGCGTCCCGCTCTTCGAGTACGCGACGATGATCTTCCCCAGGCGCGTGCGGAGGTCCTTCAGGTCCGCCGCCATCGCGAGAATCGCCATCACCTCGGAGGCGACCGTGATGTAGAAGCCGGAGTTGCAGGTGAAGCCGTCGAGCCTGCCGCCGCGGCCGATCTCGATGTCGCGCAGGCCCTGGGCGCAGAAGTCCATCGCCCAGCGGAACTGGATGCGTTCCGGATCGATGTCCAGGCGCTTCAGGCCGCGCTCCGCGAGCCAGGCGTCGTCGTGGTTGCGCTCGTGCTGCATGCGGCTGTTGAGCGCGACCATCGCGAGGTTGTTCGCGTTGGTGATCGCGTCGATGTCGCCCGTGAGGCCGAGCGAGAGCGCCGTGAGGGGCACGACCTGCGCGAGGCCGCCGCCTGCCGCGCTGCCCTTGATGTTGAACGTCGGGCCGCCCGAGGGCTGGCGGACGCAGCCGACGACCTTCTTGCCGAGCCTGCCGAGACCTTCGACAAGGCCGAGCGTCGTCGTGGTCTTGCCTTCGCCGAGCGCGGTCGGCGTGATGGCCGTGACGTCGATGTACTTGCCGCGCTTCTTCTCGCCGAGGCGCTTCAGCACCTTCGTCACGTCGACCTTCGCGAGGACGCGTCCGTACGGGGTCCACTCGTCCTCCTGCAGTCCGAGTTCGGCCGCGAGGTCCTTCGCAGGCCGAAGCGAGGCCTCCGCCGCCTCCGCGATCTGCCAGTCCTTCATCTTCGTGGGATCGAGCTTCTGCATGTCCGTCCTTCTCTTTCCTGAATTTTTCTTTTCTACGTTTTCCCAAGCTACTGCTGCTTCCGCAGGCGCACGACGACCGTCGCATGGGCGGGGACGTTGACGTGCCACCCCTCCTCGAAGACGCCGATGTCCTGCTGGCGCCAGAGGTCGCGCACGGCATACTTCCCCGAGAGGCCCGAGAAGGACCAGCGCAGGTAGACGTCACGCGTAAACGGGAAGCGGTTGACGATGCCGCAGACGGTGTCGCCGTTCGCCATCGGACGCGACCAGATGTCCGTCGCCACGTCGTTGAAGACACGTCCCGCCTGCCGGCCCAGGGGGTCCTGGTTGACGGCGAGGATCTCGTCGTTCACGAGGAGCGACTTCGTGAAGGCGTCCATCTCCGTCAGGTCGTTGCCCAGCAGGAGCGGCGAGTTGAGCAGGCACCACAGGGACATGTGCGTGTACTGCTCGTTGCGCGAGAGATAGGTCGCATGCCGGCCGTCGGCGGTCGACACGACGCCGAGCACCATCATGTCCGGATCGCACCAGAAGCCGGGCCGCGTGTACTTCCAGGCGTCGGCGTAGCTCTCGGTCGCCTTGATCAGGCACGTCCAGCTGTCCTTGAGGTCGCCCCAGCTGCGCCAGACGTTCGCGCCCGCCGCCTCGCCCCAGCTCTGCACGTCGCCCATGCCGTACTGGCAGAAGGCATGCACGATGTCGCGGTTCTGCGCACGCAGGCATTCGGACATGAGCCGGTACGGCTTCGCGTAGTCGTCGACGGTCGGCTTGCGTCCCTTCGTCTCCCGGCCGAAGACCTCGCCGTAGCTGCACCAGTCGTGCTTCACGTAGTCGAAGCCCCACTTCGCCCAGGTCTGCGCGTCCTGCATCTCGTGCCGGTAGCTGCCCGTGCAGCCACCACAGGTGTAGGCGCCCGGGGAGGAGTAGAGGCCCGCCTTGAAACCGAATCCGTGGATGTAGTCCGCAAGCGCCTTCATGTCGGGGAAGCGGCGGTTCGGATTGATCGTGCCGTCCGGCAGGCGCTCCGGCGCGGCGACGGACGGGTCGTCCTTCCCGGCCTTGGGGTTGTTCTGCCACCAGTCGTCGATGTTGACGTAGCTCCAGCCATGTTCGCCGAGGCCGCTCTCGTGCATCGCGCGGGCCGCGTCGCGGATCTTCCGGTCGCTCACGCCGCCGCCCCAGATGTTCCAGCTGTTCCAGCCCATCGGCGGCGTGAGGCAGATCTTCTCGCCGACCTTCAGGGTGATCGTGCGCACGGACTTCCCCTTCGCGTTCTCCGCGGTGACGACGACCGGGTAGTCGCCCGCCTGCGCGACCGTTCCGCCGATGACGCCCGTCGCCGCGTCGAACGTCGCCCCCGCGGGGAGGCCCGCGACGGAGAGTTTCAGCGGCTTCTCGCCCGAAACCGGCACGCGGTAGATGACCGGATGGCCGGGCCGGACGCCCCAGACCGATGCGCCGTTGATCCGCGGTTCGGCGGGCACGGGCGGCGTGAGGATGCCGAGCTGCTCGCGCGCGTTGCGCCCGCGGTCGGCGACAATCGAGCCGCCCGGATCGAGCGTGAAGACCGCGTCCGCCCAGTCGCCGTGCCCCATCATGTAGCCGGCCCAGTGTCCGCCGTCCGTGCACTCGAGCACGATCTCCTTCGCCCCGAGCAGGTCGAGGTGGAACGGTTTCGGCGCGTCCTGTTCCTTCAGGACGCCGCTGTCCGCGACGAGCTTCCCGTCCACATACGCGCGGAACGAGACGCACCCCCAGTTCTTGCGCGTGCACCAGCTCGCCGGGTACTCCTGCGCCTCCCGGTCGATGCCGACCATCGCGTCGAACGACCGCACCTTGCCGTTGGCCTTGAGGAAGATGACGCTCTCCGCGTGCGTGCCGACGCCGCGGTCGTAGACCTTGTCGCCCAGCCGGATCGCGTTCCCGAGCAGGGATCGGCGCGCCTGCGGACGGCGGTTCAGACCGCACGTCGCGTCCGAAAGGTCCATCTCGTCGAGATAGCGGCGCTCGCGCACGTCCATCAGGTAGATCTGCCGGCTGCCCTCGTGCACGGAGTTGAACGCGATCTGGCCGCCGTCGTCGCGCCAGCGCGCGTGCAGGTCGCAGCGCCAGTACGTCTGCCGGTAGGCCTCGGGCACCCAGAAGGCCCCCAGCGGCAGCGTCATGTCGTCCTCGAGCCGCACGAGCACCCAGGGACGCCGGAACGACGCGTTCCAGTACGTCTCGCCGCTCATGAACTTCCCGTCGGGCGAGTAGAGGCAGTGCCAGTCCTGGTCCAGCGCGCCCTTCCCGACATGCCGCACCTTGTCCTCCTCGCCAACCGTGAATTCGACGGGGCCGCACGCACGGCGCGCGCCGCCCTCCTTCTTGTCCCCGTCCCAGAACGCCGTCACGAGCATCCGGTGGCTGCCGTCCGGCGCCCAGTTGAAGTGCGAACCGCCCCAGCCGTCCCTGAAGCACCGCCGCAGGTTCTTCCCGTCCACGTCGACGGTGAAGGACGTTGTCTGCCAGCGGGACGCCTTGTGCGTCGCCTTGTCGAACCAGTCGACGGACCGCGCCAGGAAGAAGATCTTCCTGTCGTCCTTCGAGATGACCGTGTGGCAGTAGTATGCGAGCGGCTGCCCGGGCTTCCCCGCCTCGGCCTTCGTCGCCGGCATCAGGGCCCGCCCCTGCGCCACCGAAAGGACGAGCCTGGCGGCGCCCGTCTTCAGGTCGACGATCCAGAGTCCGTCGTCCTCCGGCCACTCGACGGTCTCGCGCGGATCCTGGCCCGGGCCCGCGTAGCCGTAGTCGGGACGCGTCAGCGACAGGCGCGCGTAGTTGATGGAAACCGCCCACGTGCCGTCGCGCGAGACCGCGCTCACGGGATGCGGCACGATGCGCTCCTGCTTCGTCCGCCAGTTCAGGATGACGGCGACGAACTTCCCGTCCCGCAGGTCGTTGAAGAGGATCGTGTCCTTCTCGTTCGGCAGCCAGTGCGCCATCGCCGCCTCCTGGAAATTCCAGCAGGCCGTGGTCGTCACGGGGATGAACCGGTTGCCGTCCCGCAAGTCCACGAGGCCGAGCGTGCACCGCTCGCCCGCCTCGGGCAGGCGGCCGTTGAGGTCCGTCTCCAGCGCCAGCAGGTACCGGTGGTCGGGACTCCACGCGTTGATCGCGTAGTAGTTCGCGAGCAGGTGCTCGTGCGGTCCCTGCGTGACGGCATAGGGCTTCGAGACGTCGGGGAACGGCGCCAACGCGCACGCCGTCAGGGACAGCAGCAGCGCGCCGAGGATGGACAGTTTTTTCTTCATGGCAACTCCAGGGTTAAAAGTGGGGGATATTATACCATATCCCCCCAATCCCAGACTGAACGCCCAGCCAGCTCAGCCAGTTCCGGACGGCTACTTCTTCAGCGACCCGGCGAACGCCTTCACATAGCCGTACCAGTCCTCGGGCGTCTTGAACGTCCCGGCGCCGGACCACGCCGCGCCCGCGTAGTACGTGAACGCCTCGTTCTTCTGGAGGAGGTAGATGCAGTCCATCTCGTCGGACGCCAGCACGCCCTTCCCGCACTTCGGGTCGAGCACGATGGCCGTCAGCACGTGCCCCTCGGTCTCGGGCTCGAAGTTCGCGATGAAGCCCTTCGCGAGGTCGACCTTCAGCTGGCCGTCGTGCTGGCGCTTCGCGGAGATGTCGAGCCCGGGGCCGCGCAGCGTCGGCGCCTTGGCTCCCGCCTTCGGCAGGACCTCGAACTTCGTGAACGCGCAGCCGGCCGTCACCGTGCCGCGCACCGTATACGTCTCGTATTCCAGCTCGAAGACGGCCTTCGCGTCCGTCTTCTCGAGCATCCGCTGCGCCTGCCAGTTCTTCTCGTGGAACCAGCCGTCCGCGCCCAGCGCCCCGATGCCGCCGCAGCCGCGCCCCGTGGACACCTTGTAGTTGTCGAAGCCGCGGCCGTTGTTCTTGTGGTAGGAGATCTTCTCCTTCACGCCGCGGATGAGCGTGTCGGCCATCTGCACGTCCGGAACCGCCTTGTTGAACACGTCAAGACCCGACGAAAAGAGCCCTTCGCCCTTCGGCGGCGGCTGGCTCACGCCGGGACCGTACGCGCGCATCCCGCAGAACTCGTTTTCCCAGCAGAAGTCGTCCATCCGCTCGGGGACGTACTGCGCATTGACCAGGGC
>JAEDMN010000250.1 GCA_016302985.1 Kiritimatiellia bacterium
CGATCGCGTAGTCGAGCGCGGCCTTGACGAGGCGCTCCGTGCCCTCGAGGGAGACGGGCTTGATGCCGATGGAGGCCGTCCCGGGGAAGCGGATCTTCCTGACGCCCATCTCCTTCACCAGCCAGTCGACGACCTTCGCGGCCTCGGGCGTGCCGTACAGCCACTCGATGCCCGCGTAGATGTCCTCGGTGTTCTCGCGGAAGATCACCATGTCCGTGAGCTCGGGGCGCTTCACGGGGGAGGGCACGCCCTTGAACCAGCGCACCGGACGCAGGCAGACGTAGAGGTCGAGCTGCTGGCGCATCGCCACGTTGATCGAACGAATGCCGCCGCCGACCGGCGTCGTGAGCGGTCCCTTGATGGAGACGAGGTAGTCGCGGCACGCGTCGAGCGTCTCCTGCGGCAGCCAGGTGTTCGGACCATACACGGCGTTCGACTTCTCGCCCGCGTAGACCTCCATCCAGGAGATCTTCCGGCTGTCGCCGTAGGCCGCCTTCACCGCGGCGTTCCAGACGGTCATCGCCGCCTTCGTGATGTCCGGCCCCGTGCCGTCGCCCTCGACGAAGGGGATGATCGGGTTGTTCGGCACGACGAGCTTCCCGTCCTGCATCGTGATCTTCTCGCCCGCGGGCACGACAATCTTCTGGTACGCCATGTGGAATCTCCTTGGTTGAAATTGAAGGCCCGAGTATAGCAAAAAAGACGCCGCCCGCACATGCGGACGGCGTCTTTTTCGGTGTTCCGGGAAGACCTTAGGCCTTCTTGGCGATGTCGACGATCGCCTTGAAGCCCGCGGGATCCTGGATCGCGATCTCGCTGAGCATCTTGCGGTTCAGCGTCACGCCGGCCTTGATCAGGCCGCCCATGAACGCGCTGTAGCTGATGCCCTCGGCACGGACGGCGGCATTGATGCGGGCGATCCAGAGGTGACGGAAGTCACGCTTCTTGAGCTTGCGGTGGATCGTCGCAAGGCGCCGGGCGCGATCGACGGCCTCGGTCGCGGTACGGAAGAGTTTGGAACGGGCGCCGCGGAAACCTTTCGCAAGTTCCAGGCGGCGACGACGACGTTCGCGGGAAGCGGGGGCGTTAGTGGCTCGCATTTTCTAGTTCCTCCTTAGGCGTACGGCTGCATGCGGTGCATCGTCTTCTCGACGCCCTCATACGTGGTGGTGATGCCACGGAGATTGCGCTTGCGACCACGGCTCTTGTAGCCGTTCAGGTGGGACTTGCCACCCTGGGAGCGCATAACCTTGCCCGTAGCCGACATTTTCATGCGCTTGGTGGCGCACTTCTTCGTTTTCATCTTAGGCATTGTGTATCCTCTTTCTTTCTTCCTTACCGGTCGGGCAGTCGGTTTGAGCCCGATCCAGACGGAAAAGTCCGCCTAGTGTATCAAAAGGCCGTCCAAACGTCAAGAGGCCCTGGCCGAATGTTCGAGGAGGGCCTTCACGAGGGAGGCCAGCTTCCGCTCGGCGGTGTTGCCCTCGACGTGCGCGACGAAGTCGACGTCGCGCGCGCCCTCCTTGTAGAACATCCCGCGGCCGTTGCGGACGTCGAGGCGGGAGTAGCCCGCCTTGGCGAGAAGGACGCGGAACTCGGCGACCTTCACGAGGCGGGCGGCGGCCTTGGGCAGGCGGCCGTAGCGGTCGGCCAGCTCCGCGCGGAGCTTCCGCACCGCGGGCAGCGTGGAGGTCTCGGCGAGGCGGCGGTGGAACTCCATGCGCTGGGCCTCCTCCTCGACGTAGTCGTAGGGCAGGCAGGCGCCGTTGGCCGCGGCGTCCGCGGAGCCGGGCGAGTAGTCCAGGAAGTCGAGGTTGAGCGTCACGTCCACGATGTCGGGCACCTTCTCGCCCTTCAGCCGCGCGACCGTCCGCTGGAGCAGCTGGCAGTAGAGCTGGAATCCGATCGCGGCGATGTGGCCGCTCTGCTCGCTGCCGAGCAGGTTGCCCGCGCCCCGGATCTCGAGGTCGCGGATGGCGATGTTGAAGCCGGCCCCGAGGCCGGCGTGCTTCTTGAGCGCGTCCAGGCGCTCGCGCGCCTCGGAGTCGACGCTCCCCTCCGACGGGAGCAGGAAGTAGGCGTAGCCGGCGCGCGAGGAGCGGCCCACGCGGCCGCGCAGCTGGTAGAGCTCGGCGAGGCCGAAATGGTCGGCGCGGTCCACGAGGATGGTGTTCGCGCGCGGGATGTCCAGCCCGCTCTCGACGATCGTCGTGCAGAGCAGGACGTCCGTCTCGCCGCGCGCGAAGCGCTGCATCTTCGCGGCGAGCAGGGAGGACGGCATCTGGCCGTGCGCGACCTCGATGCGCGCCTTCGGCACCAGCGCGTGGAGACGGGCCGCGATCCTGTCGATGGTCAGCACGCGGTTGTGCAGGAAGTAGACCTGGCCGCCGCGGGCGAGCTCGCGCTCGATCGCGGACCGCACCGTCGCGTCGGTGTCGCGCACGATCTTCGTCTCGGTCGCGACGCGCTCGCGCGGCGGGGTGCGGAGGATGGAGAGGTCGCGCGCGCCGGTCATGGAAAGGTAGAGCGTGCGCGGAATCGGCGTCGCGCTCATCGTCAGCACGTCCGCGGTCGCGCGCAGGCTCTTCAGGTGCTCCTTGTGCTTGACGCCGAAGCGCTGCTCCTCGTCGATCACGATCAGACCGAGGTCGTGGAACTGGACCTTCGAGGAGAGGATCGCGTGCGTGCCGATGAGGATGTCCGTCGCGCCGGAGAGGAGGCGCGCGCGGGTGCCCTTCCTGGCGTCGTCCGTCTGGAAGCGGCTCATCGCCTCGATGCGCACGGGCGTGCCGTCGAAGCGCGCGAGGAAGGTCTCGTAGTGCTGCTCGGCGAGGACGGTCGTCGGCGCGAGCACGGCGGTCTGCTTGCCGTTCATCGCCGCGATGAAGGCCGCGCGCATCGCGACCTCGGTCTTGCCGTAGCCCGCGTCGCCGCAGACGAGGCGGTCCATCGGCTTGGCCGCGGCCATGTCGTGCTTGACGTCCGCGATCGCCTTCGCCTGGTCCTCGGTGGCCTCGTAGGGGAAGGCCGCCTCGAAGAGCGCGACGTCCTCGTTCTCCACGTCGAAGGCGAACCCGGGCACGACGGCCCGGCGGGCCTGCGTCTCGAGCAGGGACGCCGCGAGGTCCTGCACCGCGCGCTGCGCGGACGCCTTGTCCTTCTGCCAGCGCCTTCCGTCGAGGCGGTGCAGCTTGACGGCCTCGCCCTTCACGCCGACGTAGCGGGAGAGGAGGTGCGCGTGCGACGTGGGGACGTGCAGCTTCCCGCCGTCCGCATACTCGAGCGTGAAGACCTCGCTGCGCTGGCCCGCCACCTCGATCTCGGTCGAGCCGAGGAAGCGCCCGACGCCGTAGTCGAGGTGGACGACGTACTCGCCCGGCTCGAGGTCGAGCGTCTCGGTGAAGCGCGCCCCCGCCTGCGGCGCGCGGTAGCCGGCGGCGCGCACCTTGCCGCGGTGCGAGAAGACGCGGTCGCTCGTCGCGACGACGACGAGCCCGGGCGTGCCGGACGCGCCTTGGGCCGCCACGCCGGGCGTGATTTCGAAACCGCCCGCGAGCGCCGCGTCCTCCACGACGAGCGAGCCCTTCTGCTTCGCCGCGTGGAGGTAGGCCTGCAGCCGTCCGCGCGCGGCCTCGAGCAGGCCGGGGTCGCGCACGGCCTCGATGCCGAGCTCCGCGAAGCCGGGCAGCGGGGACGTCTGGAAGCCGTCCGTCGGCACGCCCCGCGGCGCGGGGTCGCCGGTGAAGACCTGGCGCAGGGGCAGGGGGGCGTCCGTCGCGGAGGTCTGCGAGGGGAGGCCGCGTCCGGACGGGATGAGCGTCGCGTATTCGTTGTGCTCGAGCCAGAGGACGGCGCCGTCCTCCGGCAGCACGTCCAGCAGGCGGCTCTCGCCTGCGGACGGTGTCTCGACGGGCGCGAACTCGGCCCATTCGAGCCGTCCCGTGCTCGTCTGCAGCGCGGGGTCGAAGGACCGCAGCGACTCGAGCTCGTCGCCGAAGAACTCCGCGCGCACGGGCGCCGCGGCGTCGGGCGACCAGGCGTCCAGCACGCCGCCGCGCACGGAATAGGTGCCCGGCTCGACGACCTCGGGGGCGCGCGCGTAGCCCGCGGCCAGCAGCTTCGCCTGCAGCGCGGCGAAGTCGACCGAGGGACCGCCCCCGCCGAGCTCGAGGCGGACGGTCGCCGCCGCGACCGCGGCCGCCGCGGGCACGCCGGTCGTCAGCGCGGCCGCGGGCGCGACGACGACGAGCGGATAGGGGCGCATGCGGTACGCGCCCAGCACGGCCGCGACCTTCAGCCGCGCCGCGGTGCTCGACCGGTCGTCCTCGAGCGGCGGCGGGAATTCC
>JAEDMN010000251.1 GCA_016302985.1 Kiritimatiellia bacterium
CGACGTCGTCGCGACGGCCAACCTGGCGTAGCGGCCGTGCAAGACTCAGATGCCCCAAGCCCCGCCGGGCGCTCCGTGCGGGCTCGGGGCATCTGAGTTTTGCTATAATGCGAGCATGAAAACCCGCATTTCCCTTTTCCTGTTGTCGGCATCCCTCGCCGCCGCGGCCGCGCCGCATGTCATTCACGTGAAGCCTGGCGATTCGCTCGAGGCCGTGCGCGACCAGGTGCGCGCGCTGCCCGCCGCGGCGCGCGCGCAGGGCGTCGAGGTCGTGCTCGCGCCGGGACGCTACGTGCGCCACGCCGAGCTGGCGCTCGACGCGCGGGACGGCGGGACGAAGGACGCGCCCGTCGTGTGGCGGTCCGCGGAAGGCGGCCGCGCCATCCTCTGCGACGGCGACGAGATCCCCGCCTCGGCCCTGCAGCCGGTCACGGACGCCGCCGTGCTGGAACGCATCGACCCCGCCGCGCGGGCGCAGGTGCGCACGGCCGACCTGTCAGAGTTCAAACTCGCCTACTGGAAGCCGGCCACGCGCGAGATGCGCGCGCCGACGCCCGTCCCCGAACTGTTCCTCGACGGGCAGCGGATGCAGCTCGCCCAGTGGCCGAACGGCGGCGAGTGGACCACCATCGCGAAGTTCGTGGACAAGGGCACGCAGGACAACGATGGCACCGTCGGACAGGGCCTCGGCGTGAAGCGCGAGAAGAAGCCGGAACCGCCCCGCGGCGGCACGTTCGGATATGCCGGCGACCGGCCGTCCCGCTGGATGAAGGCGCCCGAGGTCTGGCTGCACGGCTTCTGGTGCTTCGACTGGTACGACACCGTGATTCCCGTCGCGTCCATCAACACGGCGTCGAACACGATCACCTTCGCCGCGAAGCACACGTACGGCATCCGCGCAGGCAATCCGAGTCCCCGCCGCTGGAAGGCCCTCCACCTCCTGGAGGAGCTCGACGCGCCGGGCGAGTACTACGTCGACCGCGTCGCGAAGCGGCTCTACTTCTGGCCGCCGAAGACGCTGGACGCCTCCTCCCGCCTCGTGGTCACCGGCTGGTGGCGCAATCTCGTCAAGGTTGAGAAGGCGCATGACCTGGTGTTCCGCGGAATTGGCTTCGAGACCTGCTTCGGCGACGCCGCGAAGGTCGTCGACGCTGCGCGCGTCGCCTTCGAACGCTGTGCGTTCACGAACATCCGCGGCAAGGCGCTCTACATGGACCGCTGCGCGGACTGCCGCGTCACGACGTGCGACATCTCCCACACGGGCACGGGCGGAATCGCCCTCAACGGCGGAGACCGGAAGACGCTGACGCCCGGCCACAACGTCGTCGAGGACACCGTGGTGCGCGACTTCTCCGAGCACTGCCTCACCTACGCGAGCGCCGTCCATATCGGCGGCGTCGGGAACGTGGTCCGCCACTGCGAGCTCTCCGGCGCGCCGCACATGGCCGTCGGCGTCTACGGCAACGACCACGTCTTCGAGTACAACGTCGTCTCGAACGTCTGCATGTGCTCCGACGACGCGGCGGCGTTCTACAAGGGACGCAATCCGTCCTGCCGCGGCAACGTGATCCGCCACAACTTCTGGTGCGAGATCGGCTCGCCCCGCGGACACGGCAACGCGGCCATCTACTTCGACGACGGCGACTGTGGCGACACGGTCTGCGGGAACGTCTTCTACAGGTGCGGCGAGCCGGGATTCGGCGGCTTCGGCACGGTGTTCTGCCATGGCGGACACTCCAACCTCGTCGACAACTGCATCTTCGTCGACTGTCGGCGTCCGCTCGGCTCCGCGCCCTGGAACCAGAAGCGCTGGGCGGACTTCCTGCAGAGCCCGCTCGAGCAGACCCGCCTGCTGAAGGAGGTCTGCGTGACGAGCGCCGTCTGGATCGCGCACTACCCCGCGATCGCCTCCATCTTCGAGCCCGAGTCGGACACGAACCGCTGGAACCTCGCCGTGAACAACGCGTTCGTGGACTGTCCCCTCGAGCTCCCCGGCCGCAAGCCCGGCGAGAAGATGCCCGGCATCGTCCGCGGCCGCTGGGCCACGAACGCGACGGACGTCGTGATGTCCGGCGATCCCGGGTTCGTGGACGCCGCGCGGAAGAACTTCGCGCTCCGCCCGGACGCCGAACTCTACCGCCGCATCCCCGCCTTCAAGCCGATTCCCTTCGAGCAGATCGGCCTGAAGACGAGGCGGTGATTCCGGTGAAGGCAATCTCTCCGACGGATGTCGCCCAGGCGCTGCGCGCGGCCTGGAACCCGTCCGTCGCGGGCGACAAGGGCCTCGACACGATGCGCGGCCTCGTGGAGCAGGACACGTTCATCCTCCGCGCCCGGGAACTCGAGCGGTAGGGCGCGACGTCCCGTCGCGCCGTCGCGCGAAGACGGTGCGGTGAGCGCTCAGCGCGGGCGTCTCGCCCCGCCGGAAAGATCGGACGACAGATGTCCATTGGCGAATCATGCAAGACACTTGGAGGCTTGGGATGAAGCGGTTGATCGCGGTTGTGGCGCTGGTGGCGGGGACGGTGGCCTGGGGGCGTCCGTCGCCGTCCGCGTGCGTGCGGGCGTGTCCGGAGGGCGCGGCCTCGGCCAAGCGGCTCTGGAACGGCATCTCGCCGCTGGTGAAGGCCTGGGAGCTTGGGGAGCGGGATAAGACGCGGGCGCGGCTGGGCGGGAGCGACCTCGGCCGCCTCCCGGACGAGACGTTCGAGGACCGGGGCATCGTCTGCACGAACGCCGGCATCCGCATCGAGGTCGCATGCACACGGCTCGAAGGGGCGGATGCGCAGCGTCCCGCGCCCGTCTTCCTGCTCGACGAAACCCAGGGCGCCGTTCCGACGAATTCCATCGCGGCGCGGGGCTACGCGCTCGTCCGGTGGCGCATGGACGCCGCGGACGTGCCGGGCGTGCCGGCCGCGGACCGCCGGGCGTGGGGGCATGCGCGGGCGCTGGACTGGATCGGGACGCGTCCGGAACTGGACGCGACGCGCGTGGCGGTCGTGGGGGACGCGGACGGCGGACGGTGCGCGCTCCGGGCCGGCGCGCTGGACGAACGGTTCGCGCTGACGGTGGCGTGCGGGGTGGACGGCGACGGCGTGGCGGACCTCGTGCGGCTCGTCGCGCCGCGTCTCGTCTACCTGGTTGGCGGCACGGAGAAGGTCCGGTCGGACTGGAACGCGGCGCACGACCTCTACCGCGCGTACCGGCTGGAGGAGCGGATGGGCGAGCACGGTGGCGCGGACGCCCGGGCGCTGCGGCCGGAGGACTGGGAGAAGGTCATGGACTTCGCGGACCGCAGGCTGAAGGACGTGGACGACGCGGACTCGCGGGCGGTCGAGGCGCGCGTCGCGGCGGCCTGCAAGGACGGCACGCGCGCGGTGGCGCTGGGCTGGAACGCGGCCGCGCCCGACGGCGTCTGGCGCCTCGCGCGGGCGATTCTCGTGCCGGATGACTTCACGCTCGTCTTCGACGGCTGCCGGGTCGAGCTGGCCGACGGCGTGCAGGACAACCTCGTGCGCAACGCGGGCGCGGCCGAGGGCACGGGCACGCCGAACAGGGGCCTGCGGATCCTGGGCCGGAACGGGGCCGTGCTCAGCGGCGGCCGCCGGAACCACTACCTGCCGCGGCGCTCGGGCGACCCGAACGGCTGGCGTTCGGTGGGCATCCTGCTGTGCGACGTGAGCGACTACGAGGTCGGCGGCTTCGCGATGGAGGAGACGCAGTGCTGGGCGATCTCCCAGGAGCGCTGCTGCCGCGGACGCGTGCACGACATCCGCTTCGGTTCGACCGACATCATGTTCAACCAGGACGGCGTGGACGTGCGCAAGGGCTGCCACGACCTCGTGATCGAGAACATCTCCGGTTCGACGGGCGACGACGCCGTCGCGCTGACCGCCTACCACAATCCGAAGGGGACGCCCCCGAAGTACGGCATGCAGATCGGCGGAAACGACGATCTCGGCGCGGCGGACGACGTCTACAACGTGACGATCCGCAACGTGCACGCGAAGTCCGCCGGCGGACACGGGGTGATCCGCCTGCTGGTGTGCGACGGAATCCGGATGCACCACATCCGCGTGGAGGACGTCGTGGACACCGCGCAGGGACAGGACCGGCGCCCCCAGGCGACCATCCGCCTCGGCGACCGCGCTTTCCACCGGATCCGCCCCTGCGCGATGGGCGAGATGCACCACGTGACCGTTCGGAACGTGAAGGCGTCGGGCAAGATTGCGGTGTGGGTGAAGGGACCGATGCAGGATTCCGAGATCACGGGCGTCACGGTCCCCGTCGGCGGCCGGAAGTACGACGTCACGGCCCCGACCGAGCGCGTCGT
>JAEDMN010000252.1 GCA_016302985.1 Kiritimatiellia bacterium
ATTGTGGATTGTGGATTGTGGATTGTGGATTGTGAAATTATTTTATTGGAAATTCCACGATTCCACAATCACGCAATCACACAATATTTCAATCCCACAATGCTACAATGCTACAATCACACAATATTTCAATCCCACAATGCTACAATGCTACAATCACACAATCTTTCAATCCCACAATGCTACAATCACTCAATCCCACAATGCTACAATCACGCAATTCCACGATGCTCACTTGTTGAGCACGTCCTTCGTCTCCTGGACGAGCGCCTTGAAGTCGCCGTCCTTCTTGTTCAGCGCGGCCGTGAGGTCGTACTTCGCGGCGAGGGCCTTCAGCTCGTCCGGGCGCACGCCCTGCGCCTTGAGGATGTTGAACTTCTCGGCCTGCTGGATGCCGTTGCGCAGCTCGAGGAAGCGGGCGGACGGCGACCCGTCGGGATAGACGAGGAAGACGTCGCCCGAGCGCCAGCCCCTGCAGTCGTACGTCGCGTCCGCGCAGGTGTCCTCGGCCCAGCTGTTCCACGCCCAGCGCAGCAGGCCGTCGAGGCCGCACATCGCCGGATAGGCGCCGCACCAGAAGGACTCGTCGAGCTCGCTGTCCATGAAGGTGTTGGGCTTCGCCGGCCCGCAGCAGATGTAGTACGTCGTGACCTTGCCTTCCTTCTGGCGCTGCGGGACCTCGGCGAGGAAGTCCGGGTTCACGTGGCCGAGGGACTGCGAGTAGCTGTCGACGACGATGCCCTTGAACTCGCTCGGCTTGCGGTTGCCCGCCATCGCGATCTTCAGGCCCGGCGCCTTCTCCTGCATGAAGGCGACCGTGTTGCGCAGGTCCTCGGGCGAGCGTTCGTCGAGGGAGATGTAGGTGTCCTGGAACCAGCCCTTCTCCTTCAGGTGCGCGGCGAACGCCGTGAGGAACGGGCCCCAGTACTCCTTGAAGAACGGCGTGCCGGGCACGGCCTTGCCCTTCTGCATCTTCCCGGCCTCGTCGTACCAGCTCACCATGTAGCCCCAGGGGCACATCGTGTAGCAGGAGATGTGGGGGCCGAGGCCGCACGTCCGGCCGAACGCGACGTATTCGTCGAAGAGGGAGAAGTCGATGGACGTCGTGCCGTCCGCGCGGCGCACGTACTTCACCATCGCCTCGTAGCCGTCGTAGCACTGGTGGTTCCAGGGCAGGTCGACGAGCGAGACCGTGAGCGTCTTCTGGCCCGCGCCCGCGAGCAGCTTCCACACGGGCTCCATCTTCGCGTAGTGCGTCGGGGAGAACGGCTTCACGCCCGCGACGCGCGAAACGGCCCAGGGGTGCTGCCACAGGTCGAGGTAGTATTTCCAGTCCTTCGCGGGCGGCAGCACGCGGTCGACGACGCGCAGGTTCACGTCGCCGATCCGGTAGACGCCCGGCTTCGCGTCCGCGGAGACCGCGATCTCGACGACCTGCGGACCGGCCGCGGACGAATCCCACACGACGCGGTCCTTCACCGTCTTCCGCTCGGGCTTCTTCGGGACCGGCGCGTACTTCACGTCCACCGCCGTGCCGACCTTCACCTGCACGCCCGCCGGCGCCGCGCCGGCGGACTCGCCCGCCGGCAGCCACGCCGCCACCGTCTCGCCGCGCCACGCCGCCACGTCCAGCGCGCCCGCCGCCAGGGTCCCGCCCGCCGCGGCCAGAATCAAAAGCTTCTTCATGTGAGTCTCCTTTGGGTTTTCAGTATAGCAAAAGTCCACCGCGCGCGCCTCGCCGGGGCGAGACGCCCCGCCGGGCCGGGTCTCCGCCGAGCTAGATCTTCGCGAGGATCTCGCGGATGGAGCGCTCGCGGGCCTCGATCGCCTCGCAGAGGCGGAACTGGACGCGGGCGCGGTTGAGGTTCTGGCCCGGCTGGCGCACCTTGAAGTACCTGTCGCCGGCCAGGTAGTCCTGGAAGAAGCGCAGGCCGAGCTCGAACGGCAGCAGGCGGATCGCGTCGTAGAGGTAGGCCCGCTCGGTCTCCGTCATGAACGTGCCGGCTTCCTTGAGGTAGCCCTTCATGAACGCGAGGAAGAGGTTCTCGTCGAACGTGACCTTGCCGAGGTTGAGCTCCTCCTCGCCCGCGGGGTTGCAGATCGAACGCACGGCGTCGCCGACGTCCACGTGCATGAGGCCGGGCGAGACGGTGTCGAGGTCGATCATCGCCGTGCCCTTGCCGGTGAAGTCGTCGACCATGATGTTGTTCACCTTGGGGTCGCCGTGGAACATGCGCTTCATCAGCTCGCCGGACGCCTCGGCCTTCTCGAGCGAGACGGCGAATTCGCGGCGCTCCTCGATGTACTTCGCGAGGCGCTTCGCCTCCATCGACGCGCCGAGGATCTCCCGCGCGTCCTCGGATTCCAGCGTCGCGTCGTACTGCGCGAGGTAGCCGCTCGTGACGTGGAAACCCGGCAGCGGGTCGACGACGGACGCGGGGTCCATGTCGCTGACGAGGTAGTGGAAGTGCCCGAGCGTGGCGCCGCACTCGAGCGCGTGCTCGGGGCTCTGCGCCGTGTCGAAGGCGTGCGCGGAGAGGACGCGGGTGATGACGCGCCAGACCTCGCCGTTCTCGTCCGTCACGAAGTCCGCGCCCTCCTTCGTCCGGATGATGCGCGGCATCTGCCACACGCGGTCGTCGCGGTCCGTCTTCGCGTCCGCCTCGAGCTTCTCGTGGCAGTGGAGGGTGATGTTGTGCATGTTGCGCATGATCGCCTCGGGGTTCGTGAACACGGAACGGTTCACGCGCTGGAGGACGACCTGCGTCTCGGTGAAGGTGTTGCGGTAGACGGCGAGGAACGTGTCGTTGATGTTGCCGTTGCCGAAGGGGACGATGGTGACGAGCCGGCCCTTGATGTTGAAGAGATTGACGAGACGTGCGAGGTCCATGGTGACGTGTCTACTTTCGGTTGGGTTTGATGAAGAGGACGGCCTTGGAGATGGCCCAGGCGTCGTCGAGCGGCATGTGCTTGCACTCGTGCCCGGCGCCCCAGCTGTCGGTGTAGATGATTTCCTTGGTCCTGTCGTTGTAGCCGATGATGAGCCGCATGTGCCCGCCCTGCGCCTGGGGAATGTCCGGTTCGGGGAAGATCCCGAGCGTCACGCTCCAGACGAGCGGGATGCCCGCGTTGACCTGGTCGTGGAGGGCCCTCTGGAAGACGCGGAACGCCGGCAGCTTCAGCTTCATCGCCTTCAGCACGACGGGCTCCATGGCGGCCTGCGCGGCGGCGGCGTCCCACATCACGCCGCCACGGACGTACTGGCTGCGCGCGATTTCGGGCCGCCGCAGCTTCTTCGCGGCCTTGTTGTAGTCCGCGACCTGCTTCTCGAGGTCGTGGATGCGGCCGCCCACGTCCTTGTCCAGCTCGCCGTAGACGAGATGGGTGCCGAGGCCGAACTTCTTCGCCAGCGCGGACACGGTCTCGTACATCGCCTGCAGCGAGGTCCCGCCCGAGGCGGTCGAACCTGCGGACGCCCCGAGCTCGTGCTCGTCGACGGCGAGGCCGTAGTACCGCAGCACGCGCTCGCACGTCGCCACGGCGCAGTAGCCCTTGTCGCCCTGGTCGACCATCGGCACGTTGCCCACGAAGACGTCGCCGTCCTTCGTCCGCCCCTCCTCCGCGGTCGCCGCCGTGACCTTGACGACGTTCTCGCGAATGGCGGCCTTGCCGCGGGCGCGGGCCTTCACCGCGAAGCCCTGCGCGCCGGCGTCCATCCCGCCCGGCGGCAGCAGCGTCACCCGCACGAAATCCGCGTCGACACGGCCGCCGGCGACCTTCCGCCCGCGCCAGACCAGCTGCGCGGGGGCGGGCGACCGCCACGTCTGGCGGAACTGCTGCACGCCGTTCCCGACGTTCTGCGCCTCCACGCGCGGGGACTTCGCCCCCGCGGCGTCGAAGAGCCTCCGCACCGCAGCCAGCTTCTCCCCGAGGTCCGCGGCCGTCAACGGACGGTCCGCGTCGCCCCGGTTGTAGAGCGACAACTCGATGCGCGCGACGCCGGACGTCGCAAACCAGAGGCGCGATTCGTAGACCTCGAGGCCGTGGAACGTCACGCCGCCGGACCGCGGCGCCCGCGCGGCGTCCTCGCGGCCCTTCTCCAGGAAGCGGAAGCCGCTGTCGCGGTGCTCCGCGACGAACGCGGCGCCTGCGCGAGTCCACCCCTCGGACTTCGCGAAGTCGGCACCGATGTCGTAGGTCTCAGCGCGTCCGGCGGCGGCCGCCGCCAGAACGAGCAGAAGAAGCGCGTGGCTTCGCATGGTCTCCCCCCTTCTTCACCTTCTTCGGACCGGGCTTGCGGCCGGGGCGGGACGCCCCGGATACGGG
>JAEDMN010000253.1 GCA_016302985.1 Kiritimatiellia bacterium
GACGGGCGGACCGCGAGGCTTCGGATTTCGCTTCGGAGCGGTCCGGGGCGAAGTCTCTGGGGGAAGGACGGGCGGACCGCGAGGCTTCGGATTTCGCTTCGGAACGGTTCGGGGCGAAGGCAGAGGTGGCGGCGGGCCTGGTCCTGCGGGGCTTGGGATTTCGCCTCGGAACGGTTCGAGGGAAAGTCGGTGTATGCTGGGGGAGCCAGGAATTTCAATCTTCGGATCGCCCTGACTGGGAGGGATGAACGGGCTGAACAAATGGAGAAGTGTTGCGCCGCAATCCTGCGTGGTGGGTGGGGTTGTGTTATAATGGCGCGGATGAACGAGCGGCCGATAGGATTTTTCGACAGCGGGGTCGGTGGACTCTGCATCCGCGACGCCGTGCAGGCGCTGCTGCCGCGCGAGGACACGGTGTACATCGCCGATTCGGCCCACTGCCCCTACGGCAACAAGTCGCCGGAAGAAGTGCGCGCGCTCGCGCAGGCGCACACGCGCACGCTACTCGAAAAGGGCTGCAAGATGGTCGTCGTCGCGTGCAACACGGCGACGGCCGCGGCCATCGACGCGTTGCGCGCGGAGTGGCCGGACGTGCCGTTCGTCGGCATGGAGCCCGCGGTGAAGCCCGCCGCGCTGCGGTCGACGTCCGGGGTTGTCGGCGTGCTCGCGACGCAGGGCACCTTCAACGGCCGCCTCTACCGCGAGACCTGCGCGCGCTGCGCGAAGAAGACGGTCGTGCTGATGTGCGTGGCGGACGAGTTCGTGACGCTGGTCGAGCGCGGCGAGACGTCGGGGCCGCGGGCCGAGGCCGTCGTGCGCGCGAAGGTCGAGCCGCTGCTGGCCGCCGGCGCGGACCACCTCGTGCTCGGCTGCACCCACTTCCCGCACCTGAAGCCGCTCATCGAGCAGGTCGCCGCCGGCCGCGCGGCCGTGATCGAGCCCTCCGCCGCCGTCGCGCGCCAGGCGAAGCGCCTCCTCGCCGAACGCGACTGGCTGAACCCTTCTGGCGGCACGTCCCACGTCTTCATCCGGACCTGACGACGTTTGCGCGCTCCTGGTGGATGGCCTCCGCCCAGTCGGGGAATCGGCAGGTCGGAAATCGCAGAATTGAAATTGGACTCTGCGCGCGACGCTTGCCCGCGGAAAAGAGAAAGAGTATAATTCACCATCTTTTTGAGGAAAGGTATCGGATTATGGCCGCTGAGATGAATGAATACCGCGAGAACCGCCTGGCGTCGATGAAGGCGCTGGCCGAGCTGGGCTTCACGCCCTATGGGCACGCCTACCCGCACGAGGACCTCGCGCAGGTCCGCGCCGCGTTCGAGGAGGGCAAGTCCGTGCGTGTCGCGGGCCGCCTGCTGATGATCCGCCGCATGGGCAAGATGAACTTCGCGACGCTCAACGACGGCACGGACCGCTTCCAGGTGATCTTCAAGCGCGACGAGCTCAGCGAGAAGATGTTCGCGGGCTTCAAGCAGCTCAACCTCGGCGACATCATCGGCATCGAGGGCACGCTGTTCACGACGCAGAAGGGCGAGAAGAGCGTGGTCGTGAAGGAGTGGGACCTGCTCGCCAAGGCGCTCGAGCAGCCGCCGGAGAAGTTCCACGGCCTCGCGGACCAGGAGGAGTGCTACCGTCGCCGCTACGTCGACCTGATGGTGAACGACGAGTCGCGCGCGCGCTTCTTCACGCGTTCGAAGATCCTCATGGAGATCCGCAAGTACCTGTGGTCGAAGGGCTTCAGCGAAGTCGAGACGCCGATTCTCCAGAACCAGGCGGGCGGCGCGGCCGCGAAGCCGTTCTTCTCGCACTTCAACGCGCTGGACCAGGACTGCGTGATGCGCATCGCGCCGGAGCTCTACCTCAAGCGCCTGCTCGTCGGCGGCATGAACAAGGTGTTCGAGCTCGGCAAGGACTTCCGCAACGAGGGCATCGACCGCACGCACAACCCCGAGTTCACGGTCTGCGAAATCTACGAGGCCTATGGCGACCGCCGTTCGATGGAGGCGATCATGGAGGGCCTGCTGCCGCACCTCTGCGACACCGTGATCGGCACGCGCGTGGTCGAATACGGCGAAAAGAAGGTCCCGATCGATTTCACGCCGCCGTACCGCCGCGTCGCGTACAAGGACCTCGTCAAGGAGCTCATGGGAGACGACTGGTTCGACCTGGACTTCGACGCGCAGCTCGCGAAGGCCAAGGCGAAGGGCAAGGAGACGGAGACGAACCTCGAGCTCGACGGCGTGACGACCGAGCTCATGCTCACGCACGAGGTCTACGACAAGCTCATCGAGAAGAACCTCATGCAGCCGACGTTCGTGACGCGCATCCCGCACGAGTTCGTCCCGCTCGCCAAGACGTGCCCCGACGACCCGTCCCTCGTGGACGTCTTCGAGTTCGTCGTCGCCGGCCGTGAGCTCTGCCCGGGCTACACCGAGCAGAACGACCCGATCGAGCAGCGCAAGGCGCTCGAGCACCAGGCGGGCGAGGACACGGAGAAGATCGACGAGGACTTCATCAGCGCCCTCGAGGTCGGCATGCCGCCCACCGGCGGCCTCGGGTTCGGCGTCGACCGCCTCGTGATGTTCCTCACCGGCTGCGACTCGATCCGCGACGTGGTTCTCTTCCCGCAGCTCAAGAAGGCCTGAGGACGCGAAGATGGTCAGGTCTGACGCACAGGGCCTGGACGACGCCGCGCGCGGGCTGAACGCGGGCGGCGTCGTCGTCATTCCGACGGACACGGTCTACGGGCTCGCGGCGCATCCCGCGTTCCCGGCCGCCGTCGAGCGGCTCTACACGATCAAGGGGCGCGCGGCGAAGAAGCCGATCGCGCTCCTGGCCGCGGACGCGGCCGCCGTGCGGGCGTTCGGCTACGAGGTCCCGCAGGCGCTGGCGGACCGCTGGCCGGGCGCCCTGACCGTGGTGGTCGGCCCCGAGGGCTTCCGCGTGCCGGACCACGCCTGGACGCGCGAACTGCTGCGCCGCTGCGGCGGCGTGCTGCGCGTGACGAGCGCGAACCTTTCCGGCCAGCGCGCCGCGACCGACGCGCCCCGGGCGCTGGCGGACGTGGGGCTCTCGGCCGACCTCGTGGTCGACGACGGCATCTCGCCCGGCGGCGTGCCGTCGACCGTGGTCCGCGTGAAGGACGACGGCGCCTATGAGATTCTGAGACCGGGACCCGTGGAGGTGTGAGATGGCAGGACTGAACGAGACGCCTTCGGGCAACCGCACGCACATCGCGTTCTTCGGGCGGCGGAACGCGGGCAAGTCGACGCTGGTGAACGCGCTGACGGGGCAGGAGATCGCGATCGTCAGCGACGTCGCGGGCACGACGACGGACCCCGTCTCGAAGGCGATGGAGATCCTGCCGCTCGGCCCCTGCCTGATCACCGACACGGCCGGGCTCGACGACGAGGGCGCGCTCGGCGAGGAGCGCGTGCGCCGCTCGCTCGAGGTGCTGGAGAAGACCGACGTCGCGGTCTGGGTCGAGGTCGCCGAGGAGGCGCCTTCCGAAGCGGAGAGGCGCTTCCTTGCGAGCTGTTCGTCCCGGAACGTCCCCGTGCTGCGCTACCGCCGCGGGGAGTCCGTCGAGGAGCTGAAGAAGAAGATCGCGGCGGTGCGGCTGGAGGACGCGCCGCGGCCGCTGATCGCGGACCTGGTCTCCGCGGGCGACATGGTGGTGTGCGTCTGCCCGATCGACGAGTCCGCGCCAAAGGGTCGCCTCATTCTGCCGCAGCAGCAGGTCGTGCGCGAGGTCCTCGACGCCGGCGCGTCGGCGCTCGTCTGCCAGCCTGACCAGCTGCCTGTCCTCCTCGAAAATGATTCCCGCGCAGGCCTGCCGGTCCGCTTCGTCATCACCGACAGCCAGGCGTTCGGCGCGGTCTCGAAGGCCGTGCCGCCGGAGATCCCGCTCACGAGCTTCTCGATCGTCTTCGCGCGCGCGAAGGGCGACCTCGCGGTCTACTGCGCGGGCGCTGCGGCGATGAAGTCCCTGAAGGACGGCGACCGCGTGCTGATTGCCGAAGGCTGCACGCACCACCGCCAGTGCAACGACATCGGCACGGTCAAGCTGCCGAAGTGGGTCGCGCAGTACGCGGGCTGCAGGCTGGACTTCGAATTCCGCTCCGGCAACGCCTTCCCCGAGGCGGAGGAGCTCCGGAACTACGCGCTCGTCATCCAGTGCGGCGGCTGCATGCTCACGCGCCGCGCGGTGCAGGCCCGCATCGCGCGCTGCCGGGCGGCGGGCGTGCCGATCACGAACTACGGCATCGCGATCGCGGCCTGCCACGGCATCCACGCCGAACCGGGCACCTGCATGGTGCGGCG
>JAEDMN010000254.1 GCA_016302985.1 Kiritimatiellia bacterium
TGTCATTCACACGCGACCACACGACAGGAAAGGCCCCCGCGTCCTGCGACGCGGGGGCCCTTGTCCGGATCTGGAGCCGGAGGTTACGAGATCTCGCGCTTCACGTACTTCGTGTGGAGCACGTGGTGGGCCGTCTCGCTGCCGGGCTTGCCGAAGAATTCGGCGTAGACCTGCTTGATGGCCGGGTTCTCGTGGGACTTGCGGATGGCCTTCGCCGCGTCGTTCGCGTAGAGGGCCTTGGCGCGGAGCGCGACGTAGTCCGTGAAGTTGCGGACATCGGCCGGGACCTGGGGCTGGCCGCCGCCGTTCACGCAGCCGCCGGGGCAGCCCATGATCTCGACGAAGGTCCAGGGGGCCGTGCCGGCCTTGATCTGGTCCATGACGATCTTCGCGTTGCCGGTGCCGGACACGATGGCGATCTTGATCTCCTTGCCGGCGATCGAGAGCGTCGCCTCCTTGATGCCCTCGAGGCCGCGGCACTGCTCGAAGTCGACCTTGCCGAGCGTCTCGCCCGTCATCCACTCGGCCGCCGTGCGGAGAGCGGCCTCCATGACGCCGCCCGTGACGCCGAAGATGACCGCGGCGCCGGTGGACTCGCCGAGCGGGTTGTCGAACTTCTCGTCCGGGAGGGAGTTGAAGTCGATACCGGCCTTGCGAATCATGCGGGCGAGCTCGCGCGTCGTCATCGTGTAGTCGAGGTCCGGCACGCCGGCGGCGTTCTCGTCGTCGCGACCGATCTCGATCTTCTTCGCCGTGCAGGGCATGACGGAGACGGAGACGATGTTCTTGGGATCGACGTTGTTCTTCTTGGCCCAGTAGGTCTTCAGCGTGGCGCCGAACATCTGCTGCGGGCTCTTGCAGGTGGAGAGATGGCCGATCTGCTCGGGATAGTAGTGCTCGCAGAACTTGACCCAGCCCGGGGAGCAGGACGTGATCATCGGCAGCACGCCGCCCGTCTTCACGCGCTGCAGGAGCTCGTTCGCCTCCTCCATGATCGTGAGGTCGGCCCCGAAGTCCGTGTCGAACACCTTGTCGAAGCCGAGGCGGCGGAGGGCCGCGACCATCTTGCCTTCGACGTCCGTGCCGATCGGCAGGCCGAACTCCTCGCCCAGCGCCGCGCGGACGGCCGGGGCGGTCTGGACGACCACGACCTTCTCGGGGTTGGCGATCTCGGCGCGGATCTCGTCCGCGGCGCTCTTCTCGTAGAGGGCGCCCGTCGGGCAGACGGCGATGCACTGGCCGCAGCCGATGCAGCTCGTCTCGCCGAGGCCGCGCTGGAACGCGCAGCCGACCTGCGTCTTGAAGCCGCGGTTGTTCGCGCCGATGACGCCCACGGCCTGCTGGTTGCAGACCGCGATGCAGCGGCGGCAGAGGATGCACTTCGAGTTGTCGCGGATCATGTGCGTCGCGCTCTTGTCGAGCGGCGGGTTGTGGGACGCGCCCTTGAAGCGGTCCTCGTCCTCGAGACCCATCTCGTGGCAGAGGTCCTGGAGCTCGCACTTGCCGTTGCGGACGCAGGAGAGGCACTTCTTGTTGTGGTCCGAGAGGATCAGCTGGAGCGTGCGCTTCCGGGCCGCGAGGGCCTTGGGCGAGTTCGTGAGGATCTCCATGCCCTCCTTGACCGGCTGCGAGCAGGCGGGGGCGAGGGAGTTGCCGCGCGGACCGACGACCTCGACCATGCAGATGCGGCAGGCCGAGATCTCGTTGATCTTGCGGAGGTAGCAGAGAGTCGGAACCTTCACGCCGGCCGCATGCGCGGCGTCGAGCATGGTCGAGCCTTTCGGCACCTGGACGGCGATTCCGTTGACCTTGACGTTGAGCATATCCATTTTAAATAACTCCTTGCGGTTGAACCGTTCAGCCCTTCGTGATCGCCCCGAACTTGCACGTCGAGAGGCAGGCGCCGCACTTCAGGCACTTCTGCTGGTCGATCTGGTGCGGCTGGCGGATGGCGCCGTGGATGGCGACGGCCGGGCACTGGCGGGCGCACATCGTGCAGCCCTTGCACTTCGTCGGGTCGATCGTGAAGCGCGTGAGCTTCTTGCAGACGCCGGCGGGGCAGCGCTTGTCCACGATGTGGGCGATGTACTCGTCGCGGAAGTACTTCAGCGTCGAGATCACCGGGTTCGGCGCGGACTGGCCGAGGCCGCAGAGCGAGTTCTTGCAGATGTGGTCGCAGAGCTCCTCGAGCTTGTCGAGGTCCTCCATCGTGGCCTGGCCGAGCGTGATCTTGTTCAGAATGTCCAGCATGCGGCGCGTGCCGATGCGGCACGGCGTGCACTTGCCGCAGGACTCGTCGACCGTGAACTCGAGGAAGAACTTCGCGATGTCGACCATGCAGGTGTGCTCGTCCATGACGATCAGACCGCCGGAGCCCATCATCGAGCCGATCTTCTTGAGCGAGTCGAAGTCCATCTTGACGTCGAGGTGGTCGGCCGGAATGCAGCCGCCGGAGGGGCCGCCCGTCTGCGCCGCCTTGAACTTGCCGCCGTTCGGCACGCCGCCGCAGATGTCGTACACGACCTCGCGGAGCGTCATGCCCATCGGGACCTCGACGAGGCCCGTGTTGTTGACCTTGCCGCCGACCGCGAACACCTTCGTGCCCGTGGACGTCTCGGTGCCGATCGACTTGAACCAGTCCGCGCCCTTCAGGATGATCTGCGGGATGTTCGCGTACGTCTCGACGTTGTTCAGCAGCGACGGCTTCTGGAAGAGGCCCTTCTCGGCGGAACGCGGCGGCTTCTGGCGCGGCTCGCCGCGGTTGCCCTCGATCGAGGTCATGAGCGCGGAGCCCTCGCCGCACACGAACGCGCCGGCGCCGAGGCGGAGGTAGATCTCGAAGTCGAAGCCCGTGCCGAAGATGTTCTTGCCGAGCACGCCGGCCTCGTGCGCCTGCTGGATGGCGATCTCGAGGCGCTGGACGGCGATCGGGTACTCCGCGCGGACGTAGATGTAGCCCTCGTTGGCGCCCGTCGCGTAGCCCGCGATCGTCATCGCCTCGAGGATCACGTGGGGGTCGCCCTCGAGCACGGAGCGGTCCATGAACGCGCCCGGGTCGCCCTCGTCGGCGTTGCAGAGCACGTACTTCGGCGTCTCCTTCTGCTGGGCCGCGAGCAGCCACTTCTTGCCGGTCGGGAAGCCCGCGCCGCCGCGGCCGCGGAGGCCGGAGTCGATCATCGTCTGGACGATGTCCTCGGGCTTCTTCTCGTTCAGGCAGCGCCAGAGGGCCTCGTAGCCGTCCTTCGCGATGTACTCCTCGATGTGCAGCGGGGAGATCTTGCCGCAGTTGCGGAGCGCGAGGTGCATCTGCTTCTTGTAGAAGTTCGTCTCGGCGAGCGCGAGGATCTTCTCCGGATCCTTCACCGTCTCGGGATAGAGGAGCTCCTTGACGGGCTCGCCGCCGACGAGGTGCTGCTGCACGATCTTGGAGACCTGCTCCTCGTTGATCTGGGCGTAGAACACGTTGCCCGGCTGGACGACGACGATCGGGCCCTGCGAGCAGAGGCCCATGCAGCCCGTCTTCACGACCGTGACCTTCTCGGCGAGACCGGCCTTCGCGATCTCCTCCTCGAACTTGGCCGTCACCTTGAGGGAGCCGGAGGACGTGCAGCCGCCGCAGCAGACCAGCACGCGCGTCTTCTTCGCCATCTCGGCGAGCGCGGCTTCCTTGACCTTCATCAAATCTTCAAGCGTCTTCATCTTGCCGCTCTCCTCAGTTGTACTTTTCGAGAATGCTGTCGAGCTGGTCGACCGTCAGACGACCGTAGACGTCGTCGTTGATCATCATCACGGGCGCCATGCCGCACGCGCCGATGCAGCGGCAGGAGTCCAGCGAGAAGCGGCCGTCGGACGTGCACTCGCCCTCGTTGATGCCGAGCTTCTTGCGGAGCGCGTCCCAGATCTTGTCGCCGCCCTTGACGTAGCAGGCCGTGCCGAGGCAGACCGAGATGCGGTACTTGCCCTTCGGGTTGAGCGTGAACTGCGCGTAGAACGTCGCGACGCCGTAGATCTTCTCGATCGGCGTGCCCGTCTCGTCCGCGATCATCTTCTGGACCTCGTAGGGGAGGTAGCCGTAGATGGCCTGGGCCTTCTGCATGATCGGCATCAGCGCGCCGCGCTGGTCCTTAAGCTCGGCAATCGCCTTCTTGAGCTCGGCTTCCTGCTCCGGAGTGCCCTTGAAAGGCACGGCATTCGATTTCGTGCACATGTGTTGTTTTCCTCTTGTCTAGAAAGGGGTCTCCCACCCGCAAGTGATTAGATAACACAATATCAAAAAAGAAGGAATTAGTCTACTCTAAGATAGGCGTGCGGAAGCACGA
>JAEDMN010000035.1 GCA_016302985.1 Kiritimatiellia bacterium
AGGGCGACCGCGCGCAGACGTTCTACGAGGAGATGATGGCGGCGTTCGGCTACCGCCGCAACGCGGATCCGTTCCGCGCGCTCGCGGAGCGGATCCCCTGGCGCGACCTGCCGCGCGGACCCGCCGCCGCGGAGGCGGTGCTGCGCTGCGCGGCCGAGCTGGACCCCGCGGTGCGGCCGCGCTGGCGGACCGCGAACGTGCGCCCGGGGAACGCGCCGGCCCGCCGGATCGGGTCCGCCGCCGCGCTGTTCGCGGGCGCGCTGCCGGAGCTGCTGCTGCGGCTGGGAGCGTGCGACCTCGCGGCGAAGGCCGGGCAGCGGGCCGCCCTCGCGGTGCTGCGGTCGGCCGGCGGGCTGGGGCCGGGGCGCGCGGCGGCGATGCTGGCGAACGTCGTCACGCCGTTCGCGCTGGCCGAGTCGCGCCTGGCGGCGGTGCCGGACTGGCTCTGTCCCGAGGACCTCTCCGCGCCGGTCCGGCTGACCGCGTTCCGGCTGCTGGGACGCGACCACAATCCCGCGCTCTACGCGGGGAACGGGCTGCTCGTGCAGGGGTTGATCCAGGTGCACCGCGAGTTCTGCCTTGCCGCCCATCCGGACTGCTCGGCCTGCGCGCTGGCGGCGTCGGGCGATTGTGGTACAATATCGGCATGAAGTGCCGCAATCAGTTTCTCATCTGGCTGAACTGGCCGATCGGCGCGTTCCGCCTGGACGCGAAGAGCCTCGCCGTCTTCAAGGGACTGGCGAAGGGCGACGTGAAGGTCGTCCGCGGCGAACGCGCGTTCCTGAGGGAACTGCCGGCCGCGACCCACGCCATTGTCTGGGAATTCAAAAAGGAATGGTTCCCGCGCGCGAAGAAGCTGCGCGTGCTGGCGACGCCGGGCGCGGGGCGCGAGCTGCTGCCGTCCGACGCGGAGATGCCGGCGGGCGTCGTGCGCGTGAACGGGAACTTCCACGGCGCGATCATGAGCGAGACGGTCGTGGCGTTCCTGTTCGCGCACGCGCGCGGGCTCTACCGGGCCTACGACTACCAGAAGTCGGGCGAGCTCTGGCCGCGCGGCGCGATGAGCCCGTTCTGCTCGCTGGTCGCGGGGACGAAGGCCGTGATTCTCGGCTACGGGAAGATCGGGCACGCCATCGGCGCGAAGCTCGAGGCGCTGGGCGTCTCCGTGACGGGCATCCGCCGCGCCAATTTCGGGGACCTGAAGCCGGAGCTGAAGACGGCGGACTGGCTGGTCGTCGCGCTGCCGGGCGACACGGGCACGGACAATCTCGTGGACGCGTCCGTGCTGCGGTGCATGAAGCGCTCCGCCGTGCTGGTCAACGTGGGCCGCGGCAACGCGGTCGACGAGGTCGCGCTGGCGCAGGCCCTGCGGGCGCGCCGGCTCGCGGGCGCCTACCTGGACGTCTTCAGGAAGGAACCGTTGACGGCGGACGCGCCGCTGGCCGCGGACGACATCCCCGGACTCGTCCGCTTTCCGCACGGCTCGGCGTTCGCACCCGAGTACATTCCGTTTTTCTTCCGTCAGATGGACGAGGAGGGTTGGCTGAAATGAACGCGAGCTACGACGTTTCGAACGTCGAGGAGACGTGGGCGGTCGCGCGGCAGTTCGCCGCGGAGCTGAAGCCGGGCGACATCGTGTGCCTGGAGGGCGACCTTGGGGCGGGCAAGACGACGTTCACGCAGGGACTGGCGGCGAGCCTCGGCGCGAAGCGCGCGGTGACGAGTCCGACCTTCTGCCTCGTGGTGGAGCACCCGACGGACAAGTTCCTGCTCGTGCACATGGACCTCTACCGGCTGCACGACGAAGACGACGTGCTGACGATCGGCTGGGAGGACTACCTCGCGCGCGGCGCGGTGCTGTTCGTCGAATGGCCGGACCGCGCGGGCGACCTGATTCCCGCGGACGCCTGGCACCTCACGTTCACGCTCGGCGAGACCGAGGCGTCCCGCACGATCGCCTTCCGCCGCGGATGACGCCGGGGCGGCGAGCGTTTGTCGGCGGGGTACTTTGGAGAAAGGACTGCGCATGAAGATCGTGTTTGCCGCGGGGATGCTGGCGGTCTCCGCCTGGGGCGGTGTGCTTCCGGTGATTTCGGGCGCGACGACGAACCGGGCGCTGGAGAAGACCGGGTTCCGTCTGGCGGGGGACGCCGTGTACGCGACGACGAACTGCACGCCGCGGTTCGGACGGGAGGCGGCGATCGACGTCGCGGGGCACGCGCTGGAGATGGTGATGCGGGAGAAGAGCTGGGACAACACCTGGCTTTCGGGCTGCCGCGTCGACAACACGGGGACGGCCCCCGGCCGGATCGACTTTCACACGACGTACGGCAAGCTGCACGTCGAGACGAAGGCGTGGCGGGGCGGACCGTCGAACGTGCTGGACGTCTCGCGTGGCCGGATCTACCTGCGCACCTTCGTGGACGGCCCCGACTGCTGGACGCTGCGCCTTGGCGCGGGGGGCGACGAGACGGTGATGGGCGGCGGCGTGACGGGCGCGGACCCCGCGAAGTACGGCTGGTCGGGTCCGGTCGAGCTCGCGGGCCGCGTGCTGTTCGCGGACGACACGCGCGAGCCGGCGGGCGGCTGGGGCTGCGTCCTCGCGGGCCCGGTCTCGGGCGGCGCGGACGCCGTGGCGACGCTGTCGCGCGCGTTCTGCCTGCGTCTCGCGGGACGTGCGGACGGTTTCCGGGGCAAATGGCTCCTGCGCGGCGGCGGCGACGGCACGTATCGCTGCCGGCTCGACGCGGCGGCCGGGTCGTCGATTGGCGGACGCGAGGTCGAACTGCACGGGTCGGACCTCCGCCTGGACGGCGGGACCGTGTTCGCGCTGCCGCGGCTGCGGTGCCTGTCGGGGGACTGCCGCGTCGAAGGCGGCGCGGCGGACGGGACGATCGGGTCCATCTACAAGACGGGGCCGGGGGTGCTGACGCTCGACACGCCGATGGCCGTGACGGGGCTCGTGCGGGTCGTCGAAGGCACGCTCGCGGTCGCGCCGGGCATGAGGCGCCCGCGGATCGACCGGCTGGTCTGCCTGCCGGGGACGACGGTGGACCTGGGCGGAGCGGACCTCGAGGTCGGCGAGCTGACGGGGGCGCCGGAGGTGCGCGGCGGGCGGCTGACGGCGCGCGTGCGGAAGGGCGTGGGCGCGGCCGTGAACCACGGACCCTCCGTCCTGGAGGAGCTGCGCGCCGCGGCGCGGGCGAAGTCCTTCTTCTGGGCCTGGACCGAGGAGTGGACGACGTGGGGGAGCGTCTCGGAGGGCGAATGGCCGCGCTTCCGGACGCGCATCGGCGCGCTGACGGGGCGGCTGCCGCGGGTGATGTACTACGACCTCGGGACGATGACGGGGTCGCGGATGGACCGGGCGGCGTTCGCGGACCATGCGCGCGTGATGTCCGAGGCGATCCGCACGCACTGGCGGGCCTGCCGCGGCATCCCGGTCTTCAGCTGGCACATGGACCACCCGTGCACGACGAACGGCTTCCCGCAGGCCTGGTACCGCTACAAGTGCAAGGAGCATCCGCATGTGATTCGGGACATCCTGGACGGGACGAAGTACCCCTGCGGAATCTACGAGCAGTGGACGAAGGCCGTGCATGAACCGTGCCCGAGCCCGCGCGACTGGTATTTCCGGTGTCTGGACGACATCGCGGCCTTCTTCAACCGCCTGGTGGACGACGACGGCAACCGCATCCCCGTGGTCCTGCGCTACGGGCACGAGATGGACGGCGCCTGGTTCTGGTGGGGGAAGGGCTGGTGCACGCCGGACGAGTTCGTGCGCTTCAGCCGCATGACGGCGGACTACCTGCGGTCGAAGTGCGGGCGGGACGCGCTCCTCTTCGCCTACACGCCGGACCGCACCTGGAAGGAGCTGGGGGCGGAGGGCGACGGCGGGGCGAACTTCCTCTCCTGGTATCCCGGGGACGCGTACGTGGACGTGCTCGGCTTCGACGACTACTCGATCGGCAAGGGCGCGGGCGAGACGGCCGAGGCCAACTTCGCGGAGACGCTGCGCAAGCTGCGGCTCGTGAGCGCGTTCGCGCGGGAGCACGGCAAGATCGCGGCGATCACGGAGACGGGGTGCAAGGACGCGAACGACGACTTCTGGACGCGGCTGCTGCGGCTGGGGACGGCGGACGGCGTCGAGGTCGCCTTCGCGGACACGTGGGGCGGTCCCTGGACGATGCCCGCGGAAGGGGCGGACGCGCAGCGCGCCGACCTGCTGAAGTTCGTCGCGGATCCGGCGGTGCTCACCGAGCCCGCGGAGAAGCTCGCGCGGGCCGCGTCCGCCGAGTAGGAGCGGACTCCGGCCTGCGTTTTCTAATGCGGCGCTGATGGAATTCGGCTATAATTCGACCTGAAAGCTGAAAGGAATTTTCGACATGAAGAAGCTGATGGGGTTGGCGTTTCTGATGGCCGCAGGCGCGCTGTTCGGCGCGAAGCCGGGGTACGACACGTTCATTTCGCACCGCGGCGAGTCCGTGGACGCGCCGGAGAACACGCTGCCGGCGTACAGGATGGCGGTCGAGCGCGGCTTCGGCTTCGAGTGCGACGTCTATCTTTCCGCGGACAAGCGCGTGTTCACGTTCCACGACGGCAACCTGACGCGCACGACGGCGGGCGCGTGCACGAAGAAGTGCGCGGAGGCGAACTGGGAGACGGAGATCTCCAAGGTCGACGTCGGCGGCTGGGGCAAGTGGAAGGGGTCGAAGTTCTCGCCCACGCGTCCCGCGCTGCTGGAGGAGCTGCTCGAGCTCGCGGTCGACGGCCGCCAGATCTACGTCGAGGTCAAGCCGGGCCCGGAGATCGTGCCGTACATCAAGGAGATCTTCGCGAAGCAGAAGAAGGCGACGCCGAAGAACACGCTCTTCATCAGCTTCAACGGCGCGAGCTGCAAGGCCCTCAAGGAGCAGATGCCCGGGTACAAGGTCTACTGGCTGACGGGCTCCGCGCGCGGCAGGAAGGGCGAGGCCCGGGTCGGCATCACGGCCGAGCAGATCCTCGCCGAGCTGAAGAAGACGGGCGCGGACGGCGTGGACTGCCACTTCGACCCGAAGTTCATCACGGCCGACCTGATCAAGACGATCCGCGACGCGGGCTACGAGTTCCACGTGTGGACCGTCGACCGCCTCGACCAGTCGCTGCTCGCGTTCGAGCGCGGCGCGCAGACGGTGACGACGAACTGCGCGAAGAAGCAGCTCGACGAGTACATGAAGCGTTGAAGGTGGAAGGTCGGGCGTTGAACGCCGGGCGGGGAAGGACGGGACGATGAGGCGGAGAATGCTGTTTGCGGGCGTGCTGGCGCTGGCGTGCGCCAGCGGCGCGGCGACCGTGACGAGCGGGACGCTGTCGGTCGAGCTGGACGAAGGCGCGAAGGGCGCGGTGACGCGCCTCGCGACGGCGCACGGCGCGGACCTCGGTCCGGCCGCCGCCGCGGTCCCGCTGTTCACGCTCAGGCTCACGCGCACGGACGACTTCACGAAGAGCGCGTGGGTGCAGGCCTCCGAGGCCGCGTCCTTCGCCTGCGAGAAGACGGCGGACGGACTGAAGCTCACGTACCGCGGCCTCGGCGAGGCGTGCGCGGAGGTCGTCTGCACGGTGAGGGGCGGCGGCGAGCTGGTCCGCTGGGGCGTCGCGGTGACGCCGAAGCCGGGCTGGGCGCTCGAGGAGACGACGTACCCGCGGCTGCTGCTTTCGAAGGGCCTCGGGACGAGTCCGGACGACGATCGCTTCGTGGTCGGTTCGGCGAAGGGCGGCGTGACGCGCAACCCGGGCGCGAAGGGGCCGAAGTGGTGGGCCCGCGCGAAGCAGCCGGGGCCGCTCGTCGCGCAGTTCGCGACGCTCTACGACGACCGCGCGGGATTCTATCTCGCGGCGGAGGACGCCGCGGGCCACGTGAAGGACCTGGGCGCCAGCGGGGCGGCGTCGGGCCTCGAGTTCTCGGTGCGCCGGCTCGGCTTCGACGCGGCTGCGTGCAGGCAGGCGTTCGACGTGGTGACGGGCGGCTTCGAGGGCACGCCCGCGAACCCGTGCAGCTGGCACGACGCGGCGGACATCTACAAGCGCTGGGCGGTGAAGCAGACGTGGTGCGCGAAGCCCTTCCGCGACCGCGACGACGTGCCGGCCTGGATGCGCGACGCGCCCGCGATGGTGCGCTTCACGCGCGAGTGGCTCCAGGCGCCGGACGCGATCCGCGGCTGGATGCGGGACTACTGGCTGAAGGAATACCCCGCCGCGCCGCTGGTGATGGCCTACTGGGGCTGGGAGAAGATCGGCAACTGGGTCACCCCCGAATACTTCCCCGTGGTGCCCGACGACGAGACGTTCGCGAAGCTCGTGAAGGACATGCGGGCGCTGGGCGGGCACGCCTTCCCGTGGCCGAGCGGCTACCACTGGACGACCACCTACGACAAGCGGGAGGACGGCACGTTCAAGTGGGACGACCGCGCACGCTTCGCGCGCGTCGGCGAGGCGCACGCGGTCGTGAACCGCGACGGGAAGCGCTACGTGCGCACGCCGAGCTGGCTGCGCGGCGGCGACTGCGCCTGCCTGTGCGGCGGCGACCCGTGGACGATCGACTGGTGGAACCGGGACGTCTGCCTGCCGCTGACGCGGCTCGGCTGCGAGATGATCCAGGTGGACCAGGTCGTGGGCGGCGCCTGGCCGTCCTGCTGGGCGAAGCACCATCCGCACGGTCCGGGCGAGGGCGTGTGGAAGACGGACAGCTTCCGCCGCCAGCTCGTGACGATGCGCGACGCGATGCGCGCGGTCGAAAGGGACGCCGTCGTCTGCTTCGAGGAGCCGAACGAGCATTTCAACCACCTCGTCGGCATCCAGGACTACCGCGACTGCGAGAGCCGCTGCGGGGAATGGGCGAGCGTCTTCAACTACCTCTACCACGAGTACCTGCCGTGCTTCCAGTCCAACCCGCGGCGCGGCAACCGCATGTGGCAGGCGCACGAGGCGGCGGACGGGCAGATCCCGTTCCTGTCGCCGGCGATGGGCGACGGGAAGGGCCCGATGCCGGCCCTGCGGAACGGCGACTTCGAGCTCGTGCGCGCGGACGGCGAGGCCTTCCCCGGCTGGGAGAAGCTCGCCGGCTACAGGGGCGTGTCCTGGGACGGGCGCATGTACGTCGACCGCGAGGTGAAGCACGACGGCGCGGCGGCGATCCGCCTCGAGGTGAAGGCGGGCGAGCGCGCGGTGCAGGTCTCGCAGAACGTCCCCGTCTCCGACGCGGTCTTCCTGGCTCCGGGCCGGAAGTTCCGCCTGTCGGCCTGGCTGAAGACGGACCGCATGGCGCGCGCGAACAGCGTGAACTTCTGCTTCCTCGGCGCCCGCGGTCCCGGCGGAAGCCTGCCGTTCCCGCAGCCGGAGGAGGGCTGGAAGCGCGTCTCGCGCGACTTCACGGTCCCGGCCGGCGCGGAGGACCTGCGCATCATGCTGCACGTCGACGGCGAGGCGAAGGCCTGGGTGGACGGACTCCGTCTGGAGGCGGTGGGGGCCGACGGCGCGGCGCAGGAGGTCGTGCTCTCCGGCCGCGGCGCGTACGACGCCTTCATGAAGCGCTGGGTCGGGCTCTACCACGGCGCGGCGCGCGACTGGCTCGCGTTCGGCCGCCAGGTGAAGCCGCCGCGGCTGGTCTGCGGCACGCAGTCCTATTCGATGACCTTCAACGGCGGCGCGAAGGAGGAGGCGCCGAAGCCGGTGGCGTTCTGCAATGCCTACGAGTCCCTGGATGGCCGCCGCGCGGTCGTGGTCGTCAACGCGACGGCCGTGCGGCAGCCCGTGACGCTCTACGGGGACGGCCGCCGCGAGAACCTGACGCTGGAGCCGGACGAAATCCGCATTCTGAAGCGGTAGACACCAGAAAGACCGAGGAACGATGGACAGCGAAATGCCCGAGATGTCGTCGACGGAGCTCGCAGAGGAGCGCCTGCGCCTCGAACGCGAGGCGCTCGCCGTGGAGCGGGAGCGACTCGCCTCCGCCCGCGCGCACGCCGCGGCCGAGGCCCGGCTCGCGCAGCCGCGCCATCCGCTGCTCGCGTGCACGGCGGTGGGCCTGCTCGCGCTGCTGTGCTTCGCGGGCGGGCTCCTCTCCGGCATCGCGCTGATGGAAAGCCGCCAGCAGCGCCAGCGCGAGGAGCGGCTGGCCCGCGCCCTGTCGCAGCTGGACGGCCTGGGCGCGGTGCCGACGGTCACCACGAACGGCGCACCGGCCGCCGCGGGGGCGCCGTCGGCCGACGGCGAGCACAAGAACGTGGCGGTCGTCGTGATTCAGTAGGCGGGCGGAACGGATGGTGGAGATGCGGAAGATCGTTCTCTTGGCGCTGGGCGCGCTGGCCCTGGCGCGGACCTGGGCCGGCGCGGCGCCGGTGCTCGAAATCGCGGCGTCGGCGACGAACCTCGTGGTGACGGAGGAGGCGCGGGTGGCCCTGCGCCTCTGGCTGCCGCCGCTCGACGGGGACTTCGAAGACGTGCCCCCGTTCGTCTCCCAGCGTCCGCCGCACATCGACGCCCCGTTCCTCGAGCAGGACTGGAAGCCGGGCGCGCTCGTCCCCGCGGATCCCCGCCGCCTGCCGCCCGTCGAATCGCGCGGCCGCGACCGCAACGCGCCGTTCTACACCCTGAACAACTACGTGTCGGACGACTTCTTCGGCGGCATGCGGGACCCGTTCGGCATGCTCGACGACGACTTCGGCCGCGTGCTCGGTCCGCGCCGGCAGCGCTTCCCGTTCACGGTGCGCCGCGTGGCGCGCGACGGCGTGAAGGGATGGGAGTTCTCCTTCGAGACGGCGCCCTACCGCGCGGCGACGCCGGGCCGCGCCGGAATCGAGCCGGTGACCGTGAAGGTGCCGTTCATCACCGGCGTCCGGCTTGCGCGCGACCGCTTCGGCCGTTCCGTGAACGTGCCGCAGATCCGCGAGATCACCTTGCGCACGAAGCCGCTGTCGATCGTGGTGGCCGAACCGCCGCAACAGGGGCGTCCGGCCACCTACTGCGGCGCCATCTCCTCGAATCTCGCCGTGCGCGCGTCGCTGGACGCCAGCGTGTGCACCGCCGGGGACCCGCTCGTACTGACGCTCGAGATCGCCGGCGCGAACGATCTGGCGGCCGTCCACCCGCCGCGCCTGGCCGACGAGGTCGCGAAGGGGGGCGTGTTCCGGCTCGACGAGGCCTCGCTGAAGACCGAGACGCTGGCCGCGTCGCGGCGCTTCAGCTGGCGTGTCCGCGCGCTCAGGGCCGGCACGGTCGAGTTCCCGTCCTTCGCCGTCTCCTACTACGACCTCGGGGCGCGCGCCTACGTCACGCGCCGCACGGAGACGATCCCCGTGCAGGTGAAGGCCGGCGCGCAGGCGACGCTGGGCGGGATGGACGCGGCGCTCGAGGACACGGACGTCTTCCCGCTGCCGGACGGCGTGGACCTCGATCCGCGCGGGGCCGCCTGCGAGCCGCTGCTGCCGCACCTCGCCGCCGCGCTGGCGCTCTTCCTCGTGCCGCCGTTCCTCTTCCTCGCCATCCGCCTCGCGCCGCCGGTGCGCCGGCGCGTCGCGGCCCGGGCCGAGAACCGTCGCCGGGCGTCCGCCTACGGGAAGTGCCGGCGCGCGCTGGCGGGCCGGGACGAGGCGCGGCGCGTGGCGGCCGTGCGGCGCTTCTTCGAGGACCGCTACGGCGTGAACGGGGCGACCGTGACGGCGTCCGACGCGCGGCGCCTGATGGCGGGCGACTTCTCCGAGGCGGAAATCGCGGCGGTGACGGAGGTGCTGTCGGACCTCGACCGCACGAACTTCTCCGCGAAGAAGACGGTGGTGGCGCTGCTGCTGGCCTGCCTGGCCGTCTTCGGCGCCTCCGCGGCCTCGCCCGACTTCACCTACCGTCGGGCGGGGAGCCTGGCGTCGCACGCGGTGGACGCGGCGGGCTTCCGCAAGGCCGCCGCGGCGTACGTGGACTGCCGCGACGCGGGCGCGGCGAACCCGGTGCTCTACGCGAACCTCGGCGCCTGCGCCCTGATGGGCGGCGACGCGCGGACCGCGCGGGCGGCCTTCGGCTGCGCGGAGCGGCGCGGCGGCGAGACGGCGACCACGCGGCGCGGGCTGCTCGCGGCGACGGCGCGGCTGAAGGGCGACCCGCGGGCGGACCTGCCCCTGGCGCGCGTCTTCTTCCGCCCGCACGTCCAGTTCCCGCTCGACGCGCGGCTGCTTTTCGCGGCGTCGGCCTGGGCCCTCTGCTGGCTGGTCGCGCTGCTGCCCGCGGGCGCGGCGCGGCGCCTCCTGCTCGGCGTCTGCATCGCCGCCTTCGCGGCGGGCGCGCTTTCGGTTTCGGTGTCGCTCGTCGAGGAGCGTTTCGCGGAGGAGGCGATCCATGTCGGCAAATAGGCTTGTCCTGCTCGCGGCCTGCGCGCTGGTTGCCGGCGCGGCGCGGGCGCAGTTCCATTCCTTGTTCGGCGGCGGGCGGCGGGAGCCGATGCCCGAGGTCTCCGGAAGCGTCCGTCTCGAGCCCGCGGAGGCGGTGGTCGGCACGCCCTGCCACTTCGTCTTCTCGTTCACCGGCGGCAGCCAGGTCTCGGTCCAGCGCGTGGCGGGCCTTCCCGACTGCGGCGTGGAATACCTGGCGGACCAGTTCGAACCGTACGCGGACAACACGTACCGCCTGCCGGTGCGCTTCCTCGAGCCGAACACGAACACGCTCGAGGTCGCGGTCTCGGGCATGCAGACCGTCGAGCAGGGGCGCGGCACGGCGTTCCGGTCGTCCTATTCGACGAGTTTCCAGAAACGTCTGCCGCCGCTGCGCCTGAACGTGCGCCCGCTGCCGGAGCAGGGACGCCCCGCGGCCTTCGCGGGGGCCGTGGGCACGAAGTTCACGATGACGCAGAAGCTGGTGCCGGACCATGTCCGCCCCGGCGACCTGGTGACGGCGACCTACGAGCTCGTCTACGACGGCTACTGTCCGTCGAACGCCTGGCCCGTGGTCGAGCGCCTGTCGAAGGAGTTCAAGGCCTACGAGCCGAAGGAGGTCGCACGCGGGCCGAACGCGTTCAAGTGGACGCAGATCCTCGTGCCGCGTACGACGGCGGCGACGAACTCGCCGCTGGTCTCGCTCTGCTACTACAATCCGCACACGCGCCGCTACGAGTACGCGCGGGCGTGGCCGAAGAAGCTGACGTTCGTCTCGGACCGGGCCGCGAGCACGGAGAACACGTCCGTGGTGGTCGCGGCGCCCGAAACCGCGCCCGCCGCCGCGGTGCCGGCGGGGAACGCGCCGGTCGTGCTGCGCTTCGCGCCGTCGGACGCCTCGCCCGTGGTCGCGACGCTTCCGCCCGGCACGCCCGTGAAGGAACTGGCGAAGGCGAACGGCTGGCGCCGGCTCGAGACGCCGCGCGCGATCGGCTGGAGCCGCTAGCCGAGGACGGACTTCACCGCGTCGAGCAGCGACGGCGCGACCGCGTGGCCGGCCGCGCGCAGACGGTCGGCGTGCTGGTGCCCGCCGTCCACGAGGACGACCCGGCCGCCGAGGGCCGAGGCGACTTCCGCGTCGTGCAGCGTGTCGCCGATGAAGACCAGGCCGGCCGCCGCCGCATCCGGCCCGGCGTCGCGGATCTTCGCGACGAGTTCGCGGCCGCGCGAGAGCTTGGTCGCGCCCTCGAGGTTGTCCACGCCGTAGATCTCGTCGAGGTAGGCCTGAACCCCCTCGCGCGCCGTGTCGCGCAGCAGGAGGTCCTGTCGGCACGCGCTGAGAAGCGACTGCCGCGCGCCCTTCGCCCGCACGTAGGCGAGCGCCGCGAGGGCGTCGGGGCGGATATGCTGGGGCTCGCGCGCGAGGTAGTCGTGGAACTCGACGCAGATGCGGTCCCATTCACGGTCGGGATCCATGCCGATCTCGAAGTAGAGAGGGCGGACGGGGAAGCGGAAGCGCGCGCGGTAGAAGTCGCGCGTGATGGCGGGGAGCCCGCGGTCCGCGAGCATGCGGTTGAGGGCGCCGATTCCGGCGTCGACGTCGTCCAGGAGCGTGCCGTTCCAGTCCCAGACGATGTGCGGGCGCGCGTTCACTGCGCCCTCCGGACGGCACGGGCGACGGTGGCGCACCAGACGCGCGCCGCGCCCGCGTCGAGCAGGGCCCGGGCGGCGCAGGAGAGCGTCGCGCCGGTGGTCATGACGTCGTCCACGAGCAGGACGGTGCGCCCGCGGACGAAGGACCCGTCCGGGACGGCGAACGCCCCGCGCAGGTTGCGCCGTCGTTCCGCCTCGTCGAGACGGGCCTGGTGCGGGGTGTCCGCGACGCGGACGAGCGACCGGCCGTCGAAGCGGCGGTCCAGACGACGGGCGAGCGCCTCGGCGAGAAGGCCGCTCTGGTTGAAGCCGCGTTCGCGCAGGCGGTGGGGATGGAGGGGAACGGGGACGACGGCGTCGACCGCCGCGAAGTCGAGTTTCGCGCGGACGGCCCCCTCGAGCAGGTCCGCGAGGTCCGGCAGCAGCCAGGTCGCGCGGTGGTACTTGAAGTCCTGCAGCAGCTGGTCGGCGGGTTCCTCGTAGCGCAGCGCGCTGCGGGCGCACGCGAAGGCGGGGGGCTGCGCGGCGCAGGCTTCGCAGACGAAGTCGTGTCGGACGTCCGTCGCGACTTCGGCGCCACAGACGCGGCAGCACCCATGGGCGGCGTGGAAGGGCAGGACGGCGAGGCAGCGTGAGCAGAGGTGGCGCCCCGGACGGTCCGAGGCGCCACCGCAGCCTCGGACCGCGCAGACGCGCGGCCAGAGGAGATCCGCCAGGCGGGCGGCTGCGCGGCGGAGGAACCCCGTCACGGCGTCACTTCGCGAACAGCGAGGCGGGGTATTCGCCGGCCTCGACGAGCTTGCGGATCTCGGCCTGGACGAAGGGCTTGTCCTCGCGGTAGGTCACGCCGAACCAGGAGGAGTCGGTCGGGAGGACGGAGACCGTCGCCGCGCCCTCGTGGACCATCTCGTCCACGACGAAGGGGATGTACCATTCGGACTTCTCGCGGGCGGCGTTCGCCTCGAGCCAGGCGGGAAAGCGCGCCTCGAGCGCGTCGAAGAGCGCGGGGGTGAAGCCCCAGAGGTTCATCGAGACGCGCTCGTCGCCGGTGAAATCCTTCACCTCGGCGGCGGGATCCTCGTCGCGCGAGCCGCACGGCGCCTTCACGAGCTTGAGGTGCTCGACCACCTTGGCGAGCGTGCCGTCTGGGTTGAGCGTGCAGATGCCGCGCGCGACGGAACCGTGCTCGGAGAGCGTGAGGGAGAGCCTGTAGCCGACCATCGCGAAGGCGTGCTTCGCCGTGTCCGGGGCGGGCGCGGAGAGGAACGCGGCGAGCTTCGCGAACGCGTCGCGGCCGTAGAAATCGTCCGCGTTGATCGCGGCGAAGGGCTCGTGCACCACGTGGCGCGCGGCGCGGATCGCGTGGGCCGTGCCCCAGGGCTTCGCGCGGCCGGCGGGCACCGTGAAGGGAGCCGGCAGGTCGTGGATGTCCTGGAAGGCGTACTCGACGGGCAGCAGGCCCTCGTACTTCGCGCCGACCTGTTCGCGGAAGACCTGTTCGATGTCCTTGCGGATGATGAAGACGACCTTGCCGAAGCCGGCGCGGTGTGCGTCGAAGACGGAATAGTCGAGGATGGCCTCCCCGGAGGGGCCGACGGGATCGACCTGCTTGAGGCCACCGTAGCGGGACCCCATGCCGGCCGCGAGGACGACGAGTGTGGGCTTCATTTGGATTTGTTCTCCTTCTGTTCTGCGATTTGCCGAGAAAGGACCATGATGGCGGCATCCAGCTGCGGGTCCGAGCCGCGGACCTCGTCTGCGGGCGTGATGTCGACGGGAATGTCCGGTACCACGCCGTGTCCCTCCATGTCCGTGCCGTCGGGGAGGAACCAGCCGATTTCGGCGTCGCGCAGGTCTCCGAAGTCGAGGAGGGGGCGGTTGTTCGTCCCGATGACGCGGCCGCCCGTGGTCTGTCCGACCACGACGCCCCGACGCAGCGTCTTGACGGCGTGTGCGAAGATTTCGGAGTTGGAGCTGCACCGGCCGTCGCAGATGACGGCGAGCGGCTTCGTCCAGACGGGGTGGACGGTGTAGGACATCTGGTGGCCGCGTCCGCCGTGGCGCGGGACCATGTACGAATGGCTGCGGGCGCAGAGGATGTCGAGCATGCGGTCGGCGGTGAAACCGCCCGAGTTGCCGCGGATGTCGACGATGAGCGCGTCGCGGCCGTAGCCCTCGGAGAAGACCTCGTTCTCGAACTTCCTGAAGCTCTCCAGGTTCATCCGGGGCACGAAGACGTAGCCGATGCGGTCCAGCGAGGCGGCATGGACCCGTTTGCGGGCGGCGCGGACGCGTCGGGCGTCCTGGAGGTCGCGTGCGGCCGACCAGGAGATGGATTTGACACGAACGGCATTGGTGGCCGGTTCCCCGGGGTGGCCGAAGGTGAAGGAAACCTTGCGGTCCGCCGGGCCGGAGAGGACCTGTGCGGGGTCCTGGTCACCGTCGGTCTTCGCGCCGTCGACCTCCGTGACAAGATCCCCGGGGTGGATTCCGCATCGGGCGAGATCCGCGGGACCGCCCGGCAGGACGTCGCACACCTTCCAGTCGGGACCGCGGTGCGCGGGATCGAAGCGGAGTCCGAGGTGGGCGACCACGGGATGCCATTTCTCCAGTGTGCCGTTCGGGTGCCACTCTTTCCTCGCGGTCTCGGTGTCGAGGAGTCCGAGATGGGAGGCGTCGAGTTCGCCGAGCAGGGAGGCCGTCAGGCGCTGGAGCACGCTGTAGCTCGTGGCGTGACGGAATGCGGGCAGATACTTCTCCTTCATCGCCGGCCAGTCTGCGCCGTGGAAGGACTTGTCGTAGAAACGGTCGCGGATGCGGCGCCAGGCGGACCGCAGCAGGAGCTCGTGGTAGTCGGGCAGGACGAAGACGGGACGGACGTCGACCGCGAGGGTCCGCTCGAAGTGGGCGGGCAGGCCGTCGACTCGCCAGAGGAGTCGCCCGGCGTCCTTCGCCGTGCCCCAGCGGAAGGCCGTGCCGCGCCTGGCCGTGAGGCGGACCGGCGCGAGGCGGTCCGGGATCCTGACTTTCGAGGTCTGGGTGACCGCGTCGAACGCAATCGTACGGGAGTCCTTGTTGAAGAATGGGCGGTGTGCGCGGGTCTTCACGCGTCTCACCCGCTCGTGGAGTCCGTCGAAGTCGATCCGGGGCTTCCCACGGCCTTCCGTGTTGTCGAGAAAGACATAGAGGAGTTCGGCGGTGAGCCCCTCGTCGCGACGGCCGGACCAGGCGAGCACCTTGCCGTCGGGGCTCCAGGCCGGTTCGCCGTCCCACAGGAAATGGCGGGAGACGTTGTAGGGGGCGCGGGCGCCGCGCGTGGAGACGATCCAGATGTCGTACTGACTGTCGTCGTCCATGAGGGCGGCGGCGAGCCACTGGCCGTTCGGCGACCAGGCGAAGGACGGCTTGGCGCGGCGGTCGGGCCCGCGGACGGCGTGCTGGGCGTTGGTGTCCGCGAAGACCAGGCGGTCCGCCGCGTCCAGCCAGGCGAGCCGGCCTCCGTCCGGGGAGAGCGAGAGACCCGTGCGGTACGCCCCGTCGTGGAGGAGGCAGGTCTTCCGGAAGGACCTGTTCTCGGACCAGGACCTCTTCGGGTCCGCGCGACGCGCGACCCAGACGTCCGTCGCGTCGCCGTAGTCCAGCATGTAGTAGAGGGCGGAGCCGTCCGGCGCGAAGGCGCACCAGGCGGCCATGGCCAGGCTGCCGCCGTCGATCTCGACGGACTCGCGCGTGGCGGCGTCCATCGCGAAGAGGCGGCCGCCGGCCGTGAAGGCGATGTCGTCCCCTTCGCCATAGAAGGCGACATGTTCGCCGCCATCGGGGTTCCGCGCAACGGTATAGCGGCGGTGCCGAGTGGCGGCGGGGGGCGTCCAGCCCGGATCGGGGCGGAGGACAAGCCGGCGGGGGGCGGGCGTCGCCGCGGTTGGGTCGAGTCGCCAGAAGTCGAAGCCGCGGCGCAGGACCATGACGCGTCCGTCTGCGGAGAGCGTGGGCTGCAGCACGCCGTCGTCCGCGAAGTCCGTCACGGTCCGTTCCGCGCCCGTCACGAGGTCGCGGTGGCGGATGTTCGCGGTTCCGCCCTCCCCCGAGACGTAGTAGAAGCCCTTCCCGTCAGGGGCCCAGACGGGGGCGCGGGAGAGGGTGGACTTGCGCACGACTGGGGTGAAGACCTTCGAGCTCAGGTCGTAGAGCCAGATTTCGCCGGCGGCGGCCGGGCGGGCCATGCGGTACTTGCGGTAGAGGTCCCGTTCGCCGCCGCGCACGAAGAGGAGGCGAGCGCCGTCAGGCGCGAGTGCCGGCTGGTCCGCCCAGGCATCGAAGAGGACCTCTTCGCGGGCGGGGCCGGGAACGGGCAGGCGGGCGACGCGGCGGGCATGGGCCGTGTCCGCGTGGTCGCGCAGGACGGTGGCGAGCACCGATCGTCCGTCCGGCGCGAACATCCAGGGATGCGTCTGCTCGGCGTGGGGGGAGAGCCGGTCGAGCCGTCCCGTGGAGAGTTCGACGCAGTAGGGGCGGTTCGTGCCGTCCCGGTCCGAAAGGAACGCGACGCGCGTGGCGTCCGGCGAGAGGACCGGCCAGGACGCGCGGGCGGAACCGTCCGTCGCCACAACCTGCGCGACGCCGCCCGTGGACGGCGCAATCCAGACTCGATCGTTCCATTCAAAGGCAAAGCGCGTGCCGTCCGCGGACAGTGAAGGCCGGGCGCCGAGATAAATACGCGACCAGTCCGGCATCGCATCCTCCGCGGCCAGGCCCGCGGAGGCTCCGGCCAGAAAAATCAAGAGAAGGTGCGGGGACGTTCGCATGCCGCTAGTATATCAAACAACGGCGGCGGGGTTCCAGAAAACACAGAACCCTCCGCGGAGGCGGAGGGCTTTGAATTGGTTGACCCGCAGGGACTCGAACCCCAACAGGCAGAATCAGAATCTGCAGTGCTACCATTACACCACGGGTCAACGAGGTGGAAAACGGGACACAGTATACAACATTTCCCGATGGCGCGCAAGGGGGGAAATTTGTATAATGTCCGCGACATGGGAAAGTTTGAAATCCAGGGACGGAAAGTCGTCTCGGGCACGCACCGGGTGCCCGGAAACAAGAATGCCGCGCTGCCGATGATCGCGGCCGCGCTGTTGACGGCGGAGCCGGTCGTGCTGGAGAACGTCCCCGGGATTTCGGACGTCGCGCGCATGTTCGAATGCGCGCAGAAGTTCGGCGCGCGCGTCACGCGCGACCTCGCGGCCCGCACCGCGACGATCGAGGCGAAGCGGCTGCGGACGGCGCGGCTCGATCCCGAACTCGCGCGACGGATCCGCACGAGCGTGCTCTTCGCGGGCCCGCTGCTGGCGCGCACGGGGGGTGTCTCGCTGCCGCCGCCGGGCGGGGACGGCATCGGCCACCGCCGGCTGGACACGCACTTCGCGGGTTTCGCGGCGCTGGGCGCGAAGGTGAAGGCGGGCCGGCGCATCCTTTCCGTCAAGGCCCCGCGCGGGCTTTCCGGCGCCCGCATCCTGCTGGACGAGGCGAGCGTCACGGCGACGGAGAACATCCTGATGGCGGCCGTGCTCGCGAAGGGCGTGACGGAGATCTACAACGCGGCGTGCGAACCGCATGTCCAGGACCTCTGTGCGATGCTGAACGCGATGGGCGCGAAGATCTCCGGCGCGGGCACGAACCGGATCCTGGTGGAGGGCGTGGAGGGCCTGCACGGCACGACGGCGCGCGTGGGCTGCGACTACATCGAGGGGGCGAGCTACCTTACGGCCGCGGCGATCACGGGCGGCGAGATGACGCTCACGGAGGTCGACGCGGACGTTTTCGCGGTGCTCGCGAAGTCGTTCGCGCGCTTCGGCGTGAAGTGGACCGTCGACGCGGCGAAGCGCACGCTCCACATGCCGGCACGGCGGCGGCGGAAGATGGAGTACGACCTCGGCGACGCGATCCCCTCGCTGGCCGACGGGCCCTGGCCGATGTTCCCGTCCGACCTTGTCTCGATCCTCATCGTGCTCGCGACCCAGACGCGCGGCACCTGCCTCTTCTTCGAGAAGATGTTCGAGAGCCGCCTCTATTTCGTCGACCACCTCATCGGCATGGGCGCGAAGATCGTCCAGTGCGACCCGCACCGCGTGGTCGTGACGGGGCCGACGCAGCTGGTCGGGTCCACCGTCACCTCGCCGGACATCCGCGCGGGCATCGCCCTGATCCTGGCCGCGCTGTGCGCGAAGGGACAGACCACGATCCTCAACGCGGAATCGGTGGACCGCGGCTACGAGCGCGTCGAGCACGAGCTGGGCGCCCTGGGCGCGGACGTGCGCCGCCGGTAGCGG
>JAEDMN010000255.1 GCA_016302985.1 Kiritimatiellia bacterium
GTGGGGCGCGGACAGGGAAGCCTACCGACGGCTCAAGGAGATGGGGGCGCCTCTCCCGGACCCCCCGAAGAAGAGCGAGCTCTGGAAGTAGTCGTCCGGTTCGTGCCGGGCAGCATGCTCTCGGGGTCCGCCCGGAAGAACTGGATGCCCTGGGGCCGTGCGCCGTCCTCGATCTGGGACTGCTTCACGACAAGGCCCGTCCCCTTGGAACTTTCCCCGGTGACGGCGCCGAACTCGGCCCCGGTGTTCCCAGCAAAGCGGCACTCCGTGACCACGGCGGTGCCATGGTTGGCCAGGGCGAGGCCGCCGACTGCGCCACGGCGCCCTTCCGCGAAGTTGTCCAGCACCTGGCAGTGCTCCAGCTGGAGGGCTGCGTTGGTGCCCGCCACGCAGAGTCCGCCGCCGCAATACCAGGCGCAGTTGCTTGCAACCAGGCAGTCCGCCATCGTCACGTTTCCGCCGCCGATGTACACGCCGCCGCCGAGATAGGGCGTGTCGGCGTGGTCCCGCCCCCGCGTGCCGCGCCGGCCGTTGCCGACGATGCGGCAGTTGCGGATCGTCGCGGAGCACTGGCAGAAGAGCCCGCCGCCCAACCGGTCGACCAGGGCGTGGCTCTTGTCCCCCGCGACGGCCAGGCCGTTGCCGCCGGTCAGCGTGAAGCCGTCCAGCGTCGAGCCCTCGCCATGGTCCCCGATGTAGACGGCGGCCATCGCCTCGTTCGTGGGAACGCGCAGGATCGTCTGGTCCGGCCCGTGCGAGGACCGCAGCGTGACGCATTTCTCGTCAAGGCTGACGGCCGCCAGGTAGGTGCCCGGCGCGACGGTGACCGTGCCGAACCAGGGCACGTGCTGCAGCGCGTTCGTGACGGTGTTGAAGGGACGTTTGCGCGAACCGTCGCCACCGGCCGGGGCGGTGGCGTCCACGAAGACCTGGGAGCAGGCGGCCTCGATCTGGCTGGTGGTGACGACGATGCCCGTGCGCACGAGGAAGGCCAGGGCCAGGACGGCGGCTCCAAGGATGGGGAGCAGGGCCAGCCGATGCCGGAGGTGGCGCCAGCGGATGGCGCGGCTGAACTCGTTCATCGAGGCGTAGCGCTGCGTTGTCAGCGACGACGTCGCGCGGCGGACCAGGGGCAGCCAGTCCTTCGGGGGGTGCCCGCCGAAGCAGTCGTTGATCAGCACCCCGAGCGCGTGGATGTCGGCCGCGGGCGTCAGGTCCTCGCCCGTGAACTGCTCGGGCGCGGCATAGCCGGGCGTGCCGAGCCCGACGACGCGGTTCTGATCGATTGAAAGCTGTTCCTCCTGCTGCGGCAGCATCTGCTCGGAGAAGGGCTTGGCGTAGCCGAGGTCCACGAGCACCGGCGTCTTTCCGTCGCGGGTCAGCACGTTCGTCGGCTTGACGTCGCGATGCACGTGCCGATGGCGGTGGAGTTCGGCGAGGGCCGCAGCCAGGTGGGTCGCCAGCGCGGCGACTTCGGCATCGTCCGTCGGAAGGTCCAGCGGCTGCAGCAGTTCGGTGACCAGGTAGGGGCGTCCGTCCTGGATGCCCGCGCCGTGGAATCTTGCGAAGTAAGGGGAGCTCAGCGCACGGAGCAGGTCCGCCTCGCGCTGGAACCGCTCGGCGATATGGGGCTGGTCGGGATCACGGGCGATTTTCAGGGCCGCCACGACGCCGTCCCGTTCGACGCGGTAGACCTCCGCGGTTCCGCCGTACGCGAGGTAGGCGAGGACGCGCCAGCCGCCCACGACGTCGTCCGCGGCGAGAATGTGGCGGCGAGCGTCGGAATAGGTCTGCCCCTTCTGCTTCAACCAGTCGGCGAAATCCATCACACCCCTCCCTCCCGTTACGCGTCAGTTCTCGTCCGGCTGCTCGACCAGGCGGTCCACGATGACCCGGAGTCGGCGGATGGAACGGTCCTTGATCTGGTCGACGGCGTTGCGTTCGAGCCCGTAGTCCGTCGCCACCGTCTCGGGCTTCTCGCCCAGCAGCGCCACGCGGCGGAAGATCTCCTTCGTCTGGGCGTGCACGCGCGGGTCGGCGAAGAACTGGCGCAGGGCGATTTCGTACGCCGCCTCCTGCCAGGCCTGCCGCTCCGCGTCCGTCGGCGGCGCCTGGATCTGTTCGCCCGCCGCCGCGAGTCCCTTGCTTTCACGCGCGGCCCGGGTGAGCGCGGTGAGCCCGCAGATGCGGAGGATGCCGACGAGATAGGCGTGGAAGGCCCCCTTGGATTCGGGGTCGTAGATGTAGTTCGGCAGACGTTTGACGAATGCCAGGAGCGTCTCCTGGAGAAGATCGTCCGCGTCAAGACCCGGGAAGTGCCGCACGGCATAGTCGCGTAGCCCCGGGACGTAGGCCGCGATGAACTCGTTCCAGCGGGACGAGCCGAGATCGCTGCCGAGGGCGGCCAGAAGCCGCCGGGAAGTCTGAGGAAAGGGCATGTGATTTATACAAATGTAAAAGCCTTGTCATTATTATACGAAAACGCGGCTTGGAATGGGAGGGGGCGATTGGAAGATTTTTTTGCGTAAGATATTGCTCTTGACGGATAATAACATAGTGGAATGCTCACAGGGCGTGCTTCCCCTTGGAGACGGAGGGGGCTTGAGGAAGCACGCCCTCTTTCTTTTCATCCTGGCCTTCTCGCGCGCTGGCCTTCTCGCGCGTAAAAGGCATGTCGGCCGTGGGCGGTCCCTGGTTCGCTGTGCTATACTGTTGCCATGGCCAGTGAAAAGAAATCGACGGGTGCGCTGTGGGGACTGACCCTGCTGCGCATGGTGGTGGGGTGGCATTTCCTCTACGAGGGGCTGTGGAAGTTCGCGCAATCCGGCTGGAGCGCGGTCGAGTATCTGCGCCTGAGCCGCTGGATCGGCGCGCCCGTCTTCCAGTGGATTGCCGAGCAGCCGGCCGTGCTGAAGGTCTGCGACCAGCTGACCATGTGGGGACTCGTGCTGATCGGGCTCGGCCTCCTCTCCGGCATGTTCGCCCGCGTGGCGGCGGCGTTCGGCGTCCTGATGCTCGCGTTCTTCTACATCGCCCAGCCCCCGTTCCTCACGGTCGGTGGCGCGCACCACTTCCTGTTCCTGGACTACAACGCGATCGAGGCGGTGGCCCTGCTGGCCGTCGTGTGCTCTCCGGGCGAGGGACTCTGGACCGTGGCGAAGGGGGTCTGGGCGAAGATCCGGAAGGCGCCGGCCGCCGAGGACGTGCAGGTCGCGATGCCCGCGCGCCGCGAGGTCCTCGCCGGCCTCACGGCGCTGCCCGTCTCCGCGGCCTTCGCCGCCGCGTTCACCGCGAAGCACGGCACGGACGCCTTCGCGAAGAAGTCCCCCGCCGAGACGGTGACGAACGCCTCCTACCGCTTCAAGTACCAGGGACTTTCCGACCTGAAGAAGAAGTTCACGCACCAGCTGGACATCAAGGGCGTCAAGATGAGCCGCATCACGCTGGGCGGCAATCTCATCGGCGGCTGGTCGCACGCGCGCGACCTCGGCTACGTCGCGACGCTGATGAAGGCGTACAACACGCCGCGCCGCATCTACGACACGATGCACCTCGCGGAGGCGTGCGGCATCGACACGATCTCCACGAACCCCTCGCTCATGAACTTCATCACGACCTACTGGAAGGAGGAGGGCGGCAAGATGAAGTTCGTCTCGGACTGCGGACACAAGTCCGAGAACGGGGAACTCGGCATCGTCATCGGCGCGAAGAAGAGCGTGGATGCAGGCGCCTCCCTCATCTACATCCACGGCTTCGGCGCGGACGAGTGGGCCTGCAAGGGCGACTGGAAGACGATGGAGAAGGCGCTGAAGGAGATGCGCAAGCTCGGCGTCCCCGTGGGCATCGGCGCGCATGCGTTCGGCACGCTCAAGTTCTGCGTCGAGCACGACCTCATCCCGGACTTCTGGATGAAGACCTTCCACCCGGGCGGCTACTGGAGCGCGCAGAAGACGAAGGACGACGCGGGCGAGGGCGAGCCCGGATCCAGCCAGAAGGGGTGGCATGACAACAACTGGTGCCGTGACCCGCAGGCCCTGTCCGACTGGTTCCAGAACCGTCCCGAGCCCTGGATCGCGTTCAAGACGATGGCCGCCGGCGCGGTGCATCCGCGCCAGTCCATCCCGTTCGTCTTCAACGGCGGCGCGGACGCGGCCTGCATGGGCATGTTCGACTTCCAGGTCGTCGAGGACGCCAACCTCGCGAACGACGCCTTCGACCGCGGCTTCAAGGACCGGAAGCGTGCCTGGATCGGCGGGGAAGGTTGA
>JAEDMN010000256.1 GCA_016302985.1 Kiritimatiellia bacterium
CGCGTGGGCGGCACGCCGCTCGTGGAGATCTCGGGCAAGCTGAACACCGGCGGTGCGCGCGTGCTGGCGAAGGTCGAGAGCTTCAATCCGGGCGGAAGCGCCAAGGACCGCATCGCGATCGCGATGATCGAGGCCGCGGAGGCCGCGGGCGTGCTCAAGCCGGGCGCGACGATCATCGAGCCGACCTCGGGCAACACGGGCGTGGGGCTCGCGCTGGTGAGCGCGGTGAAGGGCTACCACCTCATCCTCACGATGCCCGAGACGATGTCCATCGAGCGTCGCAAGCTCGCGGCGGCCTACGGCGCGGAAATCGTCCTCACACCGGGGGCCGCCGGCATGAAGGGCGCGATCGAGAAGGCCGAGGAGCTCGCGGCGGCGAAGGGCGGCTTCATCCCGCAGCAGTTCGAGAACCCGGCGAACGCGCCGGCGCACGAGAAGGCGACGGGACCGGAGATCTGGGCGGATGCCGACGGGCAGGTCGACGCGTTCGTGGCGGGCGTCGGCACGGGCGGCACCGTGACGGGCGTCGGGCGCTTCCTCAAGTCGAAGAACCCGGCCGTCAAGGTCTACGCCGTTGAGCCGGACACGAGTCCCGTGCTGTCGGGCGGACAGGCGGGCCCGCACAAGCTCCAGGGCATCGGCGCGAACTTCGTCCCGAAGGTCTTCGACCGCGCGGTCGTGGACGGCATCGTCACGGTTTCCGCAGACGATGCGGGCCGCACCGCGCGCGCGGCGGCGGCGCAGGACGGCCTGCTGGTCGGCATCTCGTCCGGCGCGGCCCTGTACGCGGCGCTCGAGCTGGCGAAGCAGCCGGAGTTCGCCGGCAAGACCATCGTCGCGCTCCTGCCGGACACGGGCGAGCGGTACCTCTCGACCTGGCTGTTCTCCGAATGACGCTGCAGCAGCTCAGATACGTCGACGGCGTGGCGACCTGCGGGAGCCTCAGCGAGGCCTCGCGGCGGCTGTTCGTCACGCAGCCGACCCTGACGGAGTCCATCCGTGGACTCGAGGAGGAGCTGCGCATCGCGATCTTCTCCCGCTCGAGCCGCGGCGTGACGCTGACGCGCGAAGGGGAGGAGTTCCTCGCTTCCGCGCGCCAGATCCTCGCCGACGCGGCGCGCATCCAGGCGAAGTACACGGGCAAGGCGGTCCGTCTGCCGCAGTTCGCCGTCTCGTGCCAGCACTACGCGTTCGCCGTCGAGGCGTTCATGGACGTGATGCGCACGCAGACGTCCGAATCCTACGACTTCACGCTGCGCGAGACGGTCACAAGCGAAATCATCGAGGACGTCGCCCGCCACCGCAGCGAGATCGGCGTGCTCTACCTCTCGCGCCGGAACGAGACCGCGCTGCAGAAGATCCTCCGCAAGGAGGAGCTCGTCTTCGAGGAGCTGTTCGTCTCCCGTCCCCACGTCTTCGTCAGCAGGACGCATCCCCTCGCGAAGGCGAAGCGCATCCAGCCGAAGCAGCTGGACGACTTCCCCTTCATCTCCTTCGAGCAGGGCGAGCAGAACGCGCTCTACTTCGCCGAGGAGGTCATGCCCGCCATCGACCGCAGGAAGAACATCCGCGTGCGCGACCGCGCCACGATGACGAACCTCATCCTCGGCCTGGACGGCTACACGGTCGCATCGGGCGCGCTGTCGAAGGAGCTCAACGGACCGGACGTCGTCGCGGTCCCGCTTGCGCTCGATGACGAGATCCGCGTCGGGCTCGTCCGCCGTCGCGACGTCCCGCTCTCCCGCGCCGGCACGGCCTACGCCGAGGCCCTCCGTGCGCGCGTCGCCGCCGTGCGCTGAGCGTGCACTGAGCGGTTTCAGTGGATTTCCCCCGCGTCCCGTGGTATACTCTCGGCAGAACGCCGTCTGGCGTGGGAGTGTTATATGTACGAGGAAGCAATCGAGACGATGGCCGCGGCGTCCGCCGCGAAGCTGGATTTCCTGAAGAAGAACCCGCTGGGCTACTTCGTGGCCTCGGTGATGGCGGGCGTCTTCATCTCCTTCGGCAGCTTCGTGGCGATGACCGCCGGCGGCTACTGCACGCCGCTGCTGGGCGGCATGGCGAAGCTCGCGCCCGCGATCGCCTTCGCCTCCGCGCTGTCGCTGGTCGTCATGGCGGGCGCCGAACTCTTCACCGGCAACAACATGGTGGTGGGCCTCGGCGCGTTGATGAAGCGCACGACCTGGCGGTCCTGCGCGTGGCTCTGGACCGTCTGCTGGCTGGGCAATTTCGCCGGTTCCTGGCTGGCGATCCTGGCATACCACTACTCGGGGGCCGACGCCCTGCCGAAGAACCCCGAGGTGCCGCAGTTCTTCTTGACCGTCGCGGCCGCAAAGTGCGGGCTCGGGCCGCTGGCCCTCGTAATTCGCGGCATCCTCTGCAACATGCTCGTCTGCCTCGGCGTCTGGTGCGGACTCAAGATGAAGAGCGAGTCCGGCAAGCTGATCATGATTTCCTGGTGCATCCTCGTCTTCATGCTCTGCGGTTTCGAGCACGCCATCGCCAACATGAGCATCATCGGCACGGCGCTCTTCAATCCCGCCGCCGCTGCGCAGGGCGTCACCGTCGGAGCCTATTTCTTCAACCTTGCCTGGGCGACGGTCGGCAACATCCTGGGCGGACTCGTCTTCGTCGCGCTCCCCTATCTGGTGATGACGGTACGGAAGGATTGATGTGGAAGGATGTGAAGATTTCCTCCGAACCGTCTTTCCTTCCGCGGAAGGATGTGGTAGAATGTCTGCCGCATGACCACGGAAGGATACAGAACGGTTGCGGAAATCGCGGAAGGATGGGGCGTTACGCCCCGTCGGGTGCGTGATTTCTGTGCGGCGGGGAGAATCCCCGGGGCGAAGCAGGACGGCCGGAGCTGGCTGATTCCCGCCTCGGCCGTCAAGCCAGTCGATGGACGTTCGGTCCGTGGTCCTGCGTTTTCGGAGAAGAAAGAGAGCGCGACCATGCAGGAAGTCAAAGAAAAGCGGAACATGATGAACTACTGCCCCGACATCAAGGTGTTCGACGCGACGATGCGCGATGGCGGTCTGGTGAACAACTTCGCCTTTACGGACGAGTTCGTCAGGGACCTCTACCAGGCCAACATCGCCGCCGGCGTGGACTACATGGAATTCGGCTATCGCGCCTCCAAGAACATGTTCAAGGAGTCCGAGTTCGGCAAGTGGAAGTTCACGAGCGAGGAGGACCTCCGCGCCATCGTGGGCGAGAACAAGACGCCGCTGAAGATCTCCATCATGGCGGATGCGGGCCGCACCGACTACAAGACGGACATCCTGCCGAAGAAGGACAGCGTCGTCGACATCATCCGCGTGGCCTGCTACATCCACCAGATTCCGCTCGCCATCGACATGATCGAAGACGCGAAGGCGAAGGGGTACGAAGTCTCCTGCAACCTGATGGCGGTCTCCAAGGTCGCGGGCGAGGACCTCGAGGCGGCGCTCCGCCTGATTGCCTCCTCCTCGGTCGACATCCTCTACCTCGTCGACTCGTTCGGCAACTTCTATCCCGAGCAGATCGCCAATCTGGCCAAGAAGTACGTCGAGGTGATGGGGGACAAGCAGACGGGCTTCCACGGCCACAACAACCAGCAGCTCGCGTTCGCGAACACGATCGAGAGCTGCCGCCACGGCGTGAACTACCTTGACGTGACGGTGAACGGCATGGGCCGCGGCGCCGGCAACTGCTTCAGCGAGCAGCTCCTGAGCTTCCTCAAGAACCCGAAGTACAGCGCGCTGCCGATTCTCGACCTCGTCCAGAAGCACGTCCTCAAGATGAAGGCGGATGGCTGGAAGTGGGGCTACGACATCCCGTACCTCCTGACGGGCGTGATGAACAGCCACCCGTCCTCGGCCATCAAGTTCATCAAGGAAGGCCGCACGGACTACTCCTGGTTCGCGCACGAGCTCATGGAGATGGACTGATCGCGTCCTTCTTCCGGAAAGGGAACCGCGGGCGTTGCCCCGCGGTTCTTTTTTTTCGGTCCCCGCTTGTGCGGGGCGACAGGAGGCGCTATAATATCAGTATCCATTTATCTAATAAACCACAAGGAGGTTCCACATGGCTCGTTTCACACTTCCCCGCGACGTCTACCACGGCACCGGCGCCCTCGCGACGCTGAAGACCCTGAAGGGCAAGCGCGCGATCATCTGCGTCGGCGGCGGTTCCATGGCCCGCGGCGGCTTCCTTCAGCGCGCCGAGGACTACCTCAGGGAAGCCGGCATGGAGGTCAAGGTCTTCTCCGGCATCGAG
>JAEDMN010000257.1 GCA_016302985.1 Kiritimatiellia bacterium
TTCCTGTACGCGCACTGAGTCGCGCCTACTTCGTCGGACTGTAGACGGAGTGCCCGCCGGCCGGATGGTGTCAGACACTCTCCGCCAATTTCAGGCGTGGAGGAGACGGTAGACGGAGCTGGGTGTTGAATAGCCGCACTGCGCGGCGACGAGGTCGGAGGTGAGCTGGCCGTCGCGGAGCAGGCGTTCCGCAGTGGCCCGGCGTTCGGCACGGATGGCTTCGAGAATCGACTGTCCGGTTGCGGCGCGGAAGCGGAGTTCCGCCATGCGGCGCTTGCAGGGGAAGGCGTCCACTACTTCGCGGGCCGTGAGGCCGCAACAGGCGCGCGTGCGGATTGTCTCGCAGGCCGCCAGGACCGCGGCGTCGGCCTTGCGGAAGCGGCGCGTGGAAGCCCGCCGGACGACTCCGCTTGGCTGAATCAGGGTGACCTGGCGCGGCAGGTTCGGATTTGCGATGTGGAGCCTGAGCTTCTCGAGATAGGGCAGGCGTCCCTGGTTCAGATCGACAGCGATGCTCGAGAGGGAGGGACGGCAGGCTTCGCAGATGCTCTCGTTGTTGTCCACGCCCAGCAGGGCGACATCCGCCGGAATCGCCAGCCCCGCGTGCAGGCAGGTGGCGCACACCAGTTCCGCCATGTCGTCGCACGCCGCGAAGATCCCGACAGGACGTGGGAGGTCTTTCAGCCAGGACGCGAGACCGGTCTGCAGGCGCGCGAGGCCACCGACTGCGGAAGGGGTGAAGACGGCCACGCCCCGTCCGTTCAGGGTCATGGCCTGCACGAACGCATGCTGTCGTTTGACATTCCAGAACTCGCTCCCCCTGTCCGCCACATAGGCGTAGGAGGGAAGATCAAGCGCGAGCAGTTCCTGTGCGGCCAGCCGTCCAATCTCCCGCTCGTCGTACATCACGTAGTCCGCGTGTTCCGGCAGATTCGCCGGATTGCGATGGAGGAAAGTCGTGGGAATGCCCCTGAACAGGGACGCCGGCAGCCGGTCGTCGTTGACGATGCAGGCAGCAGGCCGCCAGAACGCGATCAGCTCCCGCGCCGCCGCGGGTGACAGGTCCGGACCGACGGACTGCACATGCCAGCCCGGCAACTGCTGAGCGAGAAGGTAGTCCAGGCGCCCGTTCTTCAGGCTTCGCGGAAAGAAGAGAATCGTCTCCATGTGGACAGTATACCCCGATTCGCGAGATTGCGCAATCTGCACGAATCGATTTGCGCAATCCGCAAAAGTCTCTGGTTCGTCTGTGGTATAATTCTCATGAGCATAGAGAAAGGTCCGCGCATGAAGATTCCGACCATCCCCTATCTGTCCGCCATGGTTCTGTCCGCCGCCGTCCTGGTGCACGCCGAAGAGACTTCGCTTCGGACGGCCACGCTGTACCCGGAGGCGGACACCTACATCCAGGCCAATTTGCCGGACGCCAATTTCGGCTCGGCGACCTTCCTCTCCGCGGCCAGCGCGCGTGAATCGCTCATCCGCTTCGACCTCTCGTCCGTCTCGCAGGTGGTTTCCGCGAAGATCCGCCTCTTCGTCAGCCAGTTCGGCACGGCCGGGAACACGCGGCCGATCGTCTTCCGCACGATCCGCGACATCGCCTGGGACGAGATGAAGGAGACGCGCAACTCGATGACCCACGAGGTACCGTTCGTCACGGTCCAGTCCCCGTGGGTCGGGACGTCCGATTCGCAGTTCGCGGGCTGGACGCTCGCGACGAACGAAAATGTGTGGATCGAGGCCGACGTGACCGAGGCCGTGAGGCTGGCCGCGCAGGGCGCCGGCAAGATCACGTTCCACGCCTTCTCCCCGGCTCCGGACAACAACGTGGTCTACACCGACTACACGCCCGTGACCTTCCATTCCCGGGAGCGGGGCGGCACGGAGACCGGTCCGCAGCTGGTCGTCGAATGTGCGGGCGACGGCAACGAGGCGAAGGGCGGGTTCTTCTACGACGGCATTCCCGCGGGCGACGTGTCGCTCGAGGCCACGATCCGCCGCGGACCGGGGCACGGGACGGGCGACGGCGCCAAGTCCGGCCTGCTCGCCAACCGCGGGGTGCGTTCCGGGCTCATGAAGTTCGACGTCGGCGGTTCCGTCGGACGCTTCGACGCGCGCCAGGTCGAGTCCGCGTTCCTCGAGCTGCGCGGGACCGGCCAGTCCAACCCGAGTTCGACGAAGTGGGACGTGATGGTCGAGGACGCGGGCGACTGGAGCGAGGTCACGATCCAGAACAACGCACTGCCGCCGAACGTCAAGCCCTACTCCTACACCCTGCCGTCCACGGTGCCCGCGAACGCCGTCCGCTGCACGAGCTGGAGCATGGGGTCCAACACTGTTACGCGGGTCGACGTGACCGCGCTGATGAAGCAGGCTGCCGCGTTCGCGTCCGGCTTCGTGACGTTCCAGTTCGTGGCGGACAACAACTACGTCATCTGCGCGTGCAAGGACTATCACGACCCGAGCCTCGCCCCGCGCCTGAAGGTCGCGTTCCGCCGCACCCCGGTCGAGGTCGTCCGCGACGCAGCCGGCGTGAAGGTCGACTGGAAGCCGGTCGACGGCGCGACGGCCTACCACGTCGAGCGCGCGCCCGCCTGGAACGGCCCCTGGACGCGCGTCGTGGCGGACGCTTCGTCGACCACGGTCTACGATCCGTCCTATCCCGGCAGGTACGAGTGGTGGTACCGCGTCGTCGCGGTCCGGGACGGCGCCGAGACGGCGGGCGAACCGGTCCGCTTCTATGAAAAGCCGGACGAAACGGGGCGCAACGCGCTTCAGCACGCATGGGTCTTCTACGACAACGGCAAGCTGACCGCGGGCTCGACGGGACCGGAGATGCAGTGCGGCAATCCGGTGAACTACCGCGTCGTGTACTCGTATCTGGCCTTCGATCCCTGCGGACTCGAGCATGCGCCGTACGTCCGCCTGCGCCTCTGCTCCTGGGGAGACCAGACCCAGCTGCAATCCGAGCTCCGCATCCTCGGCGCCGTCACGGACCTCTGGACGCCGGAGAACGTCGGCTGGAACAACCCCGTCGCCGCGTTCCGCGAACTGCCGAACGTCACGACGGACGGGAAGGCCGAGCACCCGTGCACGCCCATCTCCGCGAACGACCTGCCCAACGAGCTCTGCCGACTCCAGTATCCCGTCCACGGTTCCAACTACACCCACTACCTCGAAGCGGACGTGACGGAACTTGTCCACGCGGCCGCCCGCCAGAAGCGGCACGTGACGTTCGTCCTCGCCACGACGCACTTCGACGCCTGGCGCTTCTTCTCCTCGCCCGAGGCGACAAGCTCCACCCTCCGGCCCAAGCTCGTCTACCCGTCCCCGCTCGGCTTCAACGCGGTCATGGCCACGGACGACCTGACGGGCGAGAAGCCCGCCGTCGCCCTCTCCTGGGGCGCCGCGGCCATCGGTGCGACGTACACGGTCGACCGCATCGTGCCGGCGCGCCACGAGGCGAAGACGCTCGCGACCGGCCTGACGGCGACGGCGTTCACGGACACGAAGACCTGGCCGGAGGAATCGGTCTACCGCGTGACGGCGACGCTGCCGAACGGCCAGACCGCCGTCCAGGTCGTGACGAACACGGTCGCGGCCGCGACGAAGCTCTTCTGCGACGCGGACACCTTCGTCTACGACGGACAGCACACGGTCCGCTTCGGTCTCGAGAAGAGCATGGTGATGAAGTACGCCGCAACCGGCGGCGCCACGCGCGAGGGGCTCTTCCGCTTCGACCTGACGGACGCGCCGCGCGACGCGAAGGCCGTCACCCTGACGATCCGCGCGACGTCGCTCGGGCAGTTCAACGGGAACGAGACGCTCCATCTGCGCGCGATCGACGACATCCTGCTTGACGGACAGCCCTGGACGGACGACCACGCGCCGACGTGGGACGAGGCGTTCCCGTCCCGCGCCAACCAGAAGAAGGCGTCCGAGGCCGCGTCCGAAGGCTACCTCCACGCGGTCCCCTGCACGTCGCTCGGGTCCGACATGCCGATCACCTTCGACGTCACGTCGGCCGTCGCCGCCGCGCGCGCGGCCGGCCGCTCGAGCCTCACGTTCCACATCTACCTGAAGGACCCGGAGCTGGCCGCCAACTGCGGATTCCACTCGAAGGAGAACGCGATGGGCGGCGTCTACGCCCCGTATCTCCTGTTCCGGCCGAAGAACTGGAACATGTCCGGTTCCGTCATCATCTTCCGATAGGAGTATTCCATGAAAAGCCTTCTCTTCGCCTCCCTTTCCGCGTTCATT
>JAEDMN010000036.1 GCA_016302985.1 Kiritimatiellia bacterium
ATCTTCGAGGAGTTCAAGGGCACGGGCAACATGGAGCTCGTGCTGGACCGCGGCCTCGCGGACAAGCGCATCTTCCCGGCCATCGACATCGAGAAGAGCGGCACGCGCAAGGAGGACCTCCTGCTCGCCCCGCTCGAGCTCGAGAAGACCTGGGCGCTGCGCCGCGTGCTCAGCGACGCCGGCCCCGAGCGCGCCATGCAGAGCGTGATCATGGGCATGAAGAAGTACAAGTCGAATCCCGAGTTCCTGCTGTCGCTGGACCTCAAGAACCTCTAGCCCGGCGGTCCGTCGGGACGACGGACCCTACCAGGGGCTAGGATCGACGGACCCTGCCAGGGGCCGGGATTAGAAGAAGAGCACGGCCTTCGGATTCGCCTTGAGCGTGGCGAGGGCCTGGCGCGCGCGGTCGCGGATGTCCGTGCGCGTGGACTGCGTGAGAGGCTCGAAGACCCGGATGGCGTCTTCGGGCCTCTTCGCGTTGCAGTAGCAGGCGCCGAGGCGGAGGAGCGCGTCGTCTGCGGGGTAGAAGCGGCCGGGGGCCTTGACGGAGTCCTCGAGGCAGGAGATGGCCTCCTTCCACCGGCGCTGGCGCATGGCCGTCGTGCCGAGGGCCTCGAGGGCCTGCCCCTTCCGGTCCAGCGAATGGTCGCAGGCGAACTTCGCGCAGAGACGGCGGATTTCGTCGTAGTCGGACGAAAGTCCGCGCAGGGCGAGCGTGTAGGCCAGCTGCGCGGCGGTGTCGTCCCGCGGGCGCAGCTCCTGGCTCCGGCGGAAGAGGGTGATGCCGCGGTCGATGCGGCCGAACCGCGCGCACTCCTCGCTGGCGACGTGCGCCAGGGCGCGGCCGTGATCCGGGTCCTGCTCCAGCGTCCGCGAGAACGCCGTGAAGTCGTTCCGGTAGGAGGCGACGACGGGGATGGAGGCGCAGAGATAGGCCAGCAGGACGGCCGGGCCCAGGACCGGGACGAGCAGGCCGCGAGGCCGCGAGGAGGCGGTCCGCCGGAGGGCGTCCAGCCCGTAGGCGAGCGCAACCGAGAACGCGACGGCGGGCAGATAGAGGAAGCGGTCCGCCCGCGCGTGCTCGCCGAAGCTGCCGAAGACGCCCAGGGTGGGACCCAGGGACGCGAGGAAGAAGAGGACGAGGAGGAGGCCGTTCACGCGCGCACGGCCTTCACGGCCGGTCCGGAGGATGAACAGGACCAGGAGGAGGAGCGCGGCCAGGAGCGTGGAGAGCCCCAGGGCGCCGTGGAGCGGGAACTGGCCCGGCACCGCGCGGTAGTCGAGGTGGATGCCGACGGGCAGCACCGCCTGGAAAAGATAGAGTCCGAGCGCCACGGCGGCGTTCAGCAGGCGCCAGGGCAGCGAGGCGCTGAACAGCTCGCGCACGGCGTAGCCCGCGGCGTGCGTCTGGGAGTAGACGGCCAGGGCGCCGGTCGCGACGGCCAGGACCAGCAGGGGGGCGTACCACAGCAGGGGACGGACTGCGGCGCGGAGGCCCGTCCGCCCCTCCGGAAGAAGCCGCCGCCCCGCCAGTCCCTCGACGGCGAACGCGAGGAACGGGAAGCACATCGCCGTCGGCTTGCTCATGCAGGCGAGGAGGGCGCACAGATAGGCGCCGGCGCGCCCGAACCGCCCCCGGCGCGTGGATGGGTCGGGGAGCCAGCAGAGCAGGCCCAGCAGCGTAAAGGCGGCGCAGAGCAGTTCCTTGCGGCCCGCGATCCAGGCGACGGCCTCCGCGCGCTGGGGGTGGAGCGCCCAGAAGGCGGCCGCGAGGAGGGCGGGAAGGACCGCGGGCGTGCGGACGAGGCGGAGGAGGAGCAGGAAGAGCAGGACCGCGTTGAGGGCGTGGAGGGCGGCGTTGACGAGGTGGTGCGGACCCATCCCGGGGCCGAACAGGGAGATGTCCGCCATGTAGGTGACGTAGGTCGCCGGCATCCAGATCGCGGCGTGCGTCAGGCTGGAGAACGCGGCGGCGACGTTGTCGAGGGAAAGTCCGTCCCGGACGAACGGGCAGCGGAACGTGTAGTCGTGGTCGTCGAAGCGCAGAAATTCGAATCCCCCGGTCTGGCAGTAGAGGAACAGGACGGCCGCCACGAGCAGGAGGAGGGCGAGGAGGTTCTTTCTCATGCGCGTAGTATATCAAAGTTGAAATGTTGAAAGGCTGAAAGGTTGCGGGAACGGCGTTGAATTGTGCTAAAATACCCTTTCCATGAACGACATCATCATAGAGGGCGCGCGCGTCCACAATCTGCGGGGCGTCGACGTGCGCATCCCCCGCAACGCGCTCACCGTCGTCACCGGGCTTTCCGGCAGCGGGAAGTCCTCGCTCGCCTTCGACACGCTCTACGCAGAGGGCCAGCGCCGCTACGTCGAATCGCTTTCCGCCTACGCCCGCCAGTTCCTCGACCAGATGCAGAAGCCGGACGTCGAGCGCATCGAGGGCCTCTCCCCCGCCATCGCCATCGAGCAGCGCACGACGGGCGGCAACCCCCGCTCGATCGTCGCCACCGTCACCGAGATCCACGACTACCTGCGCCTCCTGTACGGGTCCATCGGCGTGGCGCACTGCCCGAAGTGCGGCCGCCCCGTCGCGCGCCAGAGCGCCGAGCAGATCGTCGAGGCGCTCCAGAAGCTGCCCGCCGGCACGAAGTTCATCCTCTACGCGCCCGTGGTGAAGGGCCGCAAGGGGCGCCACGAGGAGGCCCTCGCCGAAATCAAGCGCAACGGCTTCGTCCGCGTGCGGGTCGACGGCGCGACCTGCTCCCTCGAGGACGTGCCCGAGCTCGACAGGAAGAAGAACCACTCCATCGATGTCGTGGTGGACCGCCTGGTCATGCCGGCCGCGCCCGATCCGCAGTTCACGACCCGCCTCACGGACTCCGTCGAACTCGGCCTCAAGACCGGCGGCGGCCTGATTTCCGTCCAGACGCTCGACCCGGCGGCCGAGACGGTCTATTCCGAGAAGAACGCCTGCCCGGACTGCGGCCTGAGCTTCGACGAGCTGAAGCCGCGCGCCTTCTCCTTCAACTCGCCGTTCGGCGCCTGCCCCTCCTGCGGCGGCCTCGGATCGCTCTACTACTTCGACGAGGACCTCGTCGTCCCGGACAAGACCCTCCCCCTGCGCGAGTGCATCCATCCCTGGCGCCGCGCCGGCCACATGGCGATCATGTACTACAACGAGATCCTCGCGCGGATCGCGAAGCAGTACAAGGTGAAGCTGGAGACGCCGTACGCGGACCTGCCCGCCGACTTCCGGCACAAGCTCATGCACGGCTTCGACGACGACCTCGTGCTGCCCTGGCGGAAGGAGGACAAGCCCTTCGCGGGCGTGCTCGACTCGGTCAAGCGGATGATGGAGAACGCGGAGAGCGACGAGCGCCGCGAGAAGTTCGAGGCCTACCAGAGCGAGCGCCCGTGCCCCGACTGCCACGGCACCCGCCTGCGCCCCGAGTCCCGCGCGGCGACGGTCGCGGGGAAGACCATCGTCGAGGTGATGGCGATGCCCGTCAAGGAGAGCCTCGCGTTCTTCCGCGGCCTCGAGGCGGGCGGCCTCTCCGACGGCGACCGCCGGATCGTGAAGGACGTCCTCAAGGAGATCGTCAAGCGGCTCGGCTTCCTGAACGACGTCGGCCTCGACTACCTCACGCTCGACCGCGCGTCGTCCTCCCTCTCGGGCGGCGAGATGCAGCGCATCCGCCTCGCCTCCCAGATCGGCAGCGGTCTCGTCGGCGTCCTCTACGTGCTCGACGAGCCGACCATCGGACTGCACCCGCGCGACAACGAGAAGCTCATCTCCATGCTCAAGCAGCTGCGCGACCGCGGCAACACGGTCGTGATCGTCGAGCACGACGGCGAGATGATGCGCATGGCCGACCACATCGTGGACCTCGGCCCCGGCGCGGGGCGCGAGGGCGGCCGCGTGATGTTCCAGGGCGACTTCCAGAGCCTCCTGAAGGCGAACACGCTCACGGCCGACTATCTCACGGGCCGGAAGGCGATCCGTCCGCCCGAGACGGACCGCCCGGCCCTGCCGAAGCCGTCCGCGCGGAAGTTCCTCACGATTTCGGGCTGCACCGAGCACAATCTGAAGAACGTCACGGCGCGCATCCCGCTCGGCACGTTCACCGTGGTGACGGGCGTGAGCGGCAGCGGCAAGTCCACGCTGATCGACGAGACGCTCAAGCGCGAGCTCATGCGCCGCTTCTACCACGCGAAGGCCGTGCCCGGGAAGTTCCGGAAGATCACGGGCCTCGAGCACATCGACAAGGTCATCGAGATCGACCAGAGCCCGATCGGACGCACCCCGCGCTCGAACCCGGCGACCTACGTGGGCTTCTTCTCCGAAATCCGCGACCTCTTCGCGCAGACCGAGGGCGCGAAGGCGCGCGGCTACACGCCGGGCCGCTTCAGCTTCAACGTGAAGGGCGGCCGCTGCGAGACGTGCGGCGGCGATGGCGTGCGCAAGCTCGAGATGAGCTTCCTGCCGGACGTCTACGTGACCTGCGAGCAGTGCGGCGGCAAGCGCTTCAACAAGGAAACGCTCGAGGTCAAGTACGGCGGCAAGACGATCTCGGACGTCCTGGACATGACGGTGGCGGAGGCGTACGAGTTCTTCGCCCGGGTGCCGCGCCTCGCGGCGAAGCTCAAGACGCTCGTGGACGTCGGCCTCGGGTACATCGGCCTCGGCCAGCCCGCGACGACGCTCTCCGGCGGCGAGGCCCAGCGCATCAAGCTCGCGACCGAGCTTTCGCGCCGTTCGACGGGACGGACCCTCTACCTGCTCGACGAGCCCACGACGGGACTCCACTTCGACGACATCGCCAAGCTCATGCAGCTGCTGCTGAAGCTGCGCGAGAGCGGCAACACCGTCGTCGTGATCGAGCACAACGTGGATGTGATGAAGTGTGCGGACTGGATCATCGACCTGGGGCCCGGCGGCGGAGACGCCGGCGGCAACCTCGTCTGCGAAGGTCCGCCCGAGGTGATCAGGAAGTGCGGGGACAGTCTAACCGGGAGGTTCCTATGACGAAGAGGGTGATCCTGGCCGGCATCGTGTCGGCCGGGCTGGCGTTTTCACTCGCGGCCGCCGTGCCGCAGCTCAAGGGTTCGGCCGAGACCGCGGGCGCGACCGGCCTGAAGGTCAAGTCGCTCCAGGGCGGCAGGGCCGTGCAGGCGATTTCGCCCCGGGCGCGGGCCATGCGCGGCCAGAAGAGGGAGAGGCTCTTCAATGTGAAGGAGCTCTGGACCCTGCACGAGCGCGGCGCGCAGTGGAAGGACCGGAAGGGCAACGAGCTCACGCTCGCGACGCCGACGTCGTTCTATCCCGCGTTCGACCATGACCTCGCCTCGAAGGAGGAGCTCGAGAAGTCCATGGCCGAGGACGCCGAGTCCTTCAAGGATCCGACGGACGAGACGTTCGCGCGCTGGGCGGGCGACTTCTCGGGCAAGACGGTCGAGACGACCGCGCTCGCGAAGCTCGCGTACGCCTCCGCCGCCGTCGAGGACGCGCGGACGGTCGACTTCGGGGGTGGCCTGCGCGCCGGCGTGTTCTTCAAGACGAAGGACGGGGTCTGGCGCTACGCCGAGTTCCGCTTCGCGGTGGAGGCCAAGCCGAACGAGCTCGCGGGCCTCGTGAAGAAGTTCCTCGCGGGCGTCGCCCTCGACAAGGCGAAGGCCGCGTCCGCCGGCAAGGACGCGGGCGTGGTGATGGAAGGCCGCTGGATGACGAAGGAGGCCTTTGGCTACCGCTTCAAGACCGACCTCTCGCCGTCCCAGGGCAAGCGCTTCATCGATCAGGCCGGCCTCCTGATGGAGGCGATGCAGGCCGCCTACCGTCGCTACGTGCCGCCGGTGAAGGAGCTCGGCGTCTCGACGGTCCGCGTCTTCGCGACGCGCGAGGGCTACAACGAGTACATGAAGGACGCGACGGGCGAGGACGGGGACCGGACGATCGGTCTCTGGAGCCCTTCGCACGAGGAACTGCTCATCCTCGACATGAGCAATTCCAATCGCGACGAGACGCTCAAGATCATGCGCCACGAGGCGTTCCACCAGTACCTCTTCTACGCCACGGGAAGCGGCCGCCACGCGACGTGGTTCAACGAGGGCCACGCCTGCTTCTTCGAGAACGTCAACTACGACAGGAAGAAGAACTTCGTCCGCATCTACGACGACCCCAAGGACCGCCGTCCCCGCGGCGTCGCCCAGGATCCGGAACGCATCGCGAAGCTCGTGAAGGAGATCCTCCCCCTCGACCACGCGGCCTTCTATTCCGGTACGCTCCACGAGGTCAACGACCGCTACACGGCCGCCTGGGCCGCGGTCTACTTCCTCCAGAAGGGCGCGCCGACCTTCAAGGAGTTCGAGATGTACCGGAACGTGCTGCCGACCTACCTGAAGGCGATGCAGGAGGGCAGGAGTGCGCAGGAGGCCACGGAACTCGCCTGGGAGGGCGTGAAGGACCGCGACTTCGTGGCCGACTTCCTGAAGTTCTGGGGCAAGCGCGGCGGCGCCGCCAAGTACGAGCCGCCGGCCGTGGAGAAAATGTGAGGGAGGGCGCCGCCATGACGCGCAGGGAATTCGTTCTGGGAAGCGCGGCCCTGGCCGCGGCGGGCTCGAGGGAGCGCGTGCGCATGGGCTTCATCGGCGTCGGCAACCGCGGCACGCAGCTGCTGCACATCTTCATGAAGAACCCGAAGGTCGAGGTCGTCGCGCTCTGCGACATCTACGAGCCGTTCCTGCGGCGCGACTTCGACGCGTTCGACCCCAAGTTCTTCGAATGGGGACTCAGGGGCCGCATCCCGTCCCTGCGCAACCGCACGGGCGAGGTGAAGCCGCAGGAGGCGCGCCTCGCCGAGATGATCAAGGCCGGCAAGATCGCCCTCTACAAGGACTACAAGGCGCTGCTGGCGGACCCGAACGTCGACGCCGTCTGCATCGCGACCCCGGACCACTGGCACGCGATCATGACGATCGACGCGGTCAAGGCGGGCAAGGACGTCTACTGCGAGAAGCCGCTCACCGCGACGGTCGCCGAAGGCCGCGCGATGGTCAACGCCCAGAAGAACTCCCGCCAGGTCGTCGCGGTCGGCCTCAACCGCCGCGGCAACGACGCCTACCGGGAGCTCAAGAAGGCGATCGACTCGGGCGCCTACGGCGAGTTCCGCACCGGCCGCGCGGCGCGCGTCTCCAACATCTTCCCGAACGGGCTCGGCAAGTGCCCGCCGTGCGACCCGCCGAAGGGGCTCGACTGGGACAAGTGGCTCGGGCCGCGCGCGTGGCGCCCGTACAAGTACACGACCGCGCCCTACTACTTCCGCTGGCACACCGACTTCTCGAGCCAGGTCGGCAACTGGGGCGTCCACTACCTCGACGCGATGCGCTGGATGATGTCCGAGACCGCCCCGCGCTTCATCACCGCCGTCGGCGGGCAGTACTATACCGCGGGACGCAGCGACTCCGAGATCCCGGACACGATGTTCTGCCTCTACGAGTTCGCGAGCGGCAAGGTCATGGAGTTCAACGTGTTCGAGGGCGGCCGCTCCTGGCCGCTGCGCCAGGGCGAGGTGGAGCTCGCGGGCGGCGACGCGACGATCTACGCCGACCAGCGCGGCTGGGAGGTCAAGCCCGCGACCTCGAAGGAGTTCAACAACCCCGTCCGGAAGGTCGAGCCGACGAAGTATGTCTTCAAGGAGGCGCTGCTGGACGACGGGTCCGCCGAGTCCGCCACGAAGAACGTCATCGCCGACTTCATCGACCGCTGCCTCGACCGCAACCCGCAGGTGCTCTGCTCCCTCGAGGACGGCCACCGCTCGACCTGCTTCGCGCACCTCGCGAACATCGCCTTCAAGCTCGGCCGGCGCCTCGAATGGGACGCGGAGGCGGAGCGCTTCGTCGGCTGCGACGAGGCCAACGCGCTCCTCCACTACGCCTACCGCCCCGGCTACGCGCTCGGGTGACGCGCACTTAATCGGGGCAAAAAGCCCGGAGGAATGAAGGAAAACGCGTTTGCCTTTCTCGGGATATGCTATAATTGCCCATCCATTTTTATCGCAAAGGCTACTAGAAGATGAAACCGATCCTGCTTTCGGGAACCGCGGCCTATTCGCAGTTCCGTCTCGACGCGCTCCGCGCGGCCCTGGGCGCCCTCGCGCCCGCTCTCAAGCACGCCGACATCGCGGCGACCTGGGTGTACGCCATCCAGCCCGAGGGGGACGGTCCCGACGCCGCGACGCTCGCGCGCGCGGGCACGCTGCTGAACGCGGTCGGCGCCGAGGCGGCGCTGGCCGCCGGCGGCTTCTACGTCACCCCGCGCAAGGGCACGATCTCGCCCTGGAGCTCGAAGGCGACGGACATCTTCCGCAACTGCGGCCTCAAGGGCATCGCCCGCGTCGAGCGCGGCATCCGCTTCACCGTCTCGCCCAAGGTCCCGGCGAATGCGTTCCCCGCCCTCTACGACAAGATGACCGAGGGCGTGTACGACACGCTCGACGACCTCTTCGACTGCCCGCCGCCGAAGCCCGGCCGCACGTACGACGTGCTCGCCAAGGGCGTCGAGGCGATCCGCGAGGCGAACGTCGAGATCGGCCTCGCGATCTCCGAGCCCGAGATGCAGTACCTCGCGGACTCCTTCAAGGCCGCGGGCCGCAACCCGACGGACACGGAGCTCGTGATGTTCGGCCAGGTGAACTCCGAGCACTGCCGCCACAAGATCTTCGGCGCCGAGTTCATCATCGACGGCGAGACGCAGCCGAATTCGCTCTTCGGGATGATCAAGAACACCCACAAGAAGAACGGCAAGGGCACCCTCGTTGCGTACAAGGACAACTCGTCCGTCGTCGAGGGCTTCGAGACCGAGATGTTCCTGCCCTCCGCGAAGCACGCCTACGGTTTCAAGAAGGTCCAGCTCGACCAGCTGATGAAGGTCGAGACGCACAACCACCCGACCGCGATCTCCCCGTTCCCGGGCGCGGCCACGGGCGTCGGCGGCGAAATCCGCGACGAGGCGGCGACGGGCAGCGGCTCGCGCACGCACGCCGGCATCTGCGGCTTCATGGTCAGCGACCTGCACATCCCCGGCTTCCCGCAGCCCTGGGAGCGCGCGTACGCCGAGTTCCCGAAGCGCCTCGCGACGCCGCTCGCGATCATGACCGAGGGCCCGCTCGGCGGCGCCGCGTTCGGCAACGAGTTCGGCCGTCCGCAGCTGACGGGCTTCTTCCGCACGTACGAGGGCGAGGCCGCGGGGCTCTACCGCGGCTACCACAAGCCCATCATGCTCGCGGGCGGACACGGCGTGATCGTGCGCGACCAGGTCGAGAAGAAGCCGGTGCCGACGGGCGCGTACATCGTCCAGATCGGCGGCCCGGCGATGCGCATCGGCCTCGGCGGCGGCGCGGCCTCGTCCATGATGACGGGCACGAACGACGAGGCGCTCGACTTCAACAGCGTGCAGCGCGGCAACGCCGAGATGCAGCGCCGCTGCCAGGGCGTGATCAACGCCTGCGCGGCGATGGGCGCGAAGAACCCGATCCTCTCCATCCACGACATCGGCGCCGGCGGCCTCTCGAACGGCTGCCCCGAGCTCGTCGAGGCGACCGGCGGCAAGTTCGAGCTCCGCAAGGTGCACAACGAGGAGTTCTCCATGAATCCCATGGAGATCTGGTGCTGCGAGGCGCAGGAGCGCTACGTGCTCGCGCTCAAGCGCGACGCGCGCGCCTTCTTCGAGGAGCTCTGCGCCCGCGAGCGCTGCCCCGTCGCGTTCATCGGCGAGGCGACGGGCGACGGCCGCCTCGTGCTCGAGGACGACTACTTCCACGACTCGCCGATCGACATGGACATCAAGGTCCTGCTCGGCAAGCCCCCCCGCATGGTCCGCGACGTCAAGCGCGTGAAGCGCGAGACGACGCGCCTCGACCTCAAGGACGTGCAGCCGCAGGACGCGTTCTTCCGCCTGCTGCACCTGCCGACGATCGCGGACAAGACGTTCCTCATCACCATCACGGACCGCTCCGTCACGGGCCTCGTCGCCCGCGACCAGATGGTCGGACCCTACCAGCTGCCGGCCGCGGACTGCGCCGTCACGACGATGGGCTACAAGACGCTCAACGGCCAGGCGATGGCCACCGGCGAGCGCACGCCCGTCGCGCTGCTGGACGGCCCCGCCTCCGCGCGCCTCGCGATCACCGAGGCGGTGACGAACCTCGCCGCCGCGGACTGCGGCAACATCAGGAACGTCCGCCTCTCCGCGAACTGGATGGCCCCGTGCGGCGAACCGGGCGAGGACGCCGTCCTGTACGACACCGTCCAGGAGGCCGGCCTCAACTTCTGCCCCGCCCTCGGCATCTCGATTCCCGTGGGCAAGGACTCCTGCTCGATGCACACGACGTGGCAGGACTCGAAGGGCGTCTCCCACAAGCAGGTCGCCCCGCTCTCGCTCGTCGTTTCCAGCTTCTCGCCGGTGGCGGACGCGACGCTCACGCTCACCCCGGACCTCAAGCCGGGCGCCTCCAAGCTCGTCTACGTCGACCTCGGCCACGGCGCGAACCGCCTGGGCGCCTCCTGCCTCGCGCAGGTCTACAACCAGCTCGGCGACGACCACGCGGACGCGGACGCGCAGAGCGTCAAGGCCTTCTTCAACGCGATGCAGAAGATCGTCGCGAAGAAGCTCGCCCTCGCCTACCACGACCGCAGCGACGGCGGCCTCGCGGTCACGCTCGCCGAGATGGCGGTGACGGGCGGACGCGGCCTCGCGGCCGAGCTGCCCGACGGCGACGCGCTCTCCGTCCTCTTCAGCGAGGAGCCGGGCGCGGTGCTGCAGGTCGCGGACGAGAACCTCAAGGCGGTGCTCGCGGTCTTCAGGTCCGCCGGCCTCGCGGACGACGTCCACGTGATCGGCGCCCCGACCGACGACCGCGCGTTCGAGCTCCGCGTGGGCTGCCGCCGCGTCCTCGCCACCTCCATCACCGACGTCCGCCGCGCGTGGTCCGAGACGACCTACCGCATGCAGGCGCTCCGCGACAACCCGGTCACGGCGAAGGAGGAGTACGACAACGGCCTCGACGAGGCCGACCCCGGGCTCTCCTTCAAGCTGACGTACGACCCCGACGGCAAGGTGAAGGCCGGCAAGGGCCGGCCGCGCATCGCGATCCTGCGCGAACAGGGCGTCAACGGCCACGTCGAGATGGCGGCCGCGTTCGCGCTCGCCGGCTTCGAGTCCGTCGACGTGCACATGACCGACCTGCTCGCGGGCCGCGTCGACCTCGCGGACTTCAAGGGCCTCGTCGCGTGCGGCGGCTTCAGCTACGGCGACGTGCTGGGCGCCGGCTCGGGCTGGGCGCGCTCGATCCTCTTCAACGCCAGGCTCAAGGCGATGTTCCGGAAGTTCTTCCACCGCAAGGACACCTTCAGCCTCGGCGTGTGCAACGGCTGCCAGATGCTCTCGCAGCTCAAGGACCTCATCCCGGGCGCGCAGGACTGGCCGGAGTTCAAGCGCAACACGTCCGAGCAGTTCGAGGCGCGCTACTGCACGCTCGAGGTGCTCGACTCGCCGTCCATCTTCTTCAAGGGCATGGCGGGCAGCCGCGTGCCGATCGCCGTCGCGCACGGCGAGGGCCGCGTCGTGTTCCCCGCAGGCGCCGACGCCGCGAAGGCGAAGGCCGCGCTCCGCTACGTGGATGGCCGCGGCGACGCGACCGAGCGCTACCCCTGGAATCCGAACGGGTCCGCGGGCGGCCTGACCTCCTTCACGTCGAAGGACGGCCGCGCGACGATCATGATGCCGCACCCGGAGCGCGGCTTCCGCAGCGTGCAGCTGTCCTACAGGGGCGGCCTGTTCGGCGGCGAGGCCGGTCCGTGGATGCGCATGTTCCGCAACGCGTACGCGTTCGCCACCCAGGGTTGAACGTCGGACGTCGAACGATGGACGAAGGCAGGGACCGCCGTCCCGGCGGTCCGCACGGTTGAAGGCTGATTTGAATGGCTGAAGAGAAGCAGAACTTCGAGGATTCGCTGAGGAAGCTCGAGCAGCTCGTCTCCGAAATGGAGTCGGGCCAGCTTCCGCTGGACGAGATGATGCGGCGGTTCGAGGAGGGGCAGAAGCTCGCGGCGTCGTGCACGCGCGAGCTGGACGCCATCCGCCGCCGCATCGAGAAGGTCGTCTCGGCCCCGAACGACCCCCCGCAGATCGAACCCCTGGAGATCCTATGACAAGAGACATCCACGTCCAGGCTCGCGCCGACCATGTCGCCTCCCTCGCGCGCGCGACGCCCCTTTCGGCGATCGAGGAGCTCGTGTGGAACGCGCTGGACGCGGACGCGCGCGAGGTCCGCGTCGAGCTCGTGCAGAACCCGCTGGGCGGCGTCGACGCGATCCGCGTCACCGACGACGGCAGCGGCATCGACGTGCTCCGCGCGGACGACACCTTCGGCGGCCTCGGTGGCAGCTGGAAGCGCCTGGACGGCACCACGACGGAGGCCTTCCACCGCCGCCTGCACGGCCGCCACGGCTGCGGGCGCTTCAAGGCGTTCGCCCTCGGCACGCACGTCGAGTGGCGCACGACGATGAAGGACGGCGAGGCCCTGCGCTCCTACTTGCTTTCCGGCGACATCTCCGACCCCGGCGTCTTCCACGTCGAGGAGAACCAGCCGGGCGTCGCGACGGGCACCGAGGTCTACGTGACCGGCGTGCGCGCGACGGCCGACACCCTCACGGTCCCCGGTCCCGCCGTGCAGGCGCTGGCCGCGAAGTTCGCCCTCTATCTGAAGGCGTACCCCGGCGTGCGGATCTGGTTCTGCGGCATCCCCGTCTCCCCGGTCATCGTGCAGAAGGCGGCGACCGAGTACACGGTGAAGCTCGAGAACGGCGCCGAGGCGAAGCTCGAAGTCATCGAGTGGCGGAGGAAGTTCTCCGGCAAGGGCCGCATCGTGTTCTGCGGACAGGACGGCTTCACGCTGCACGAGCGCCCGTCGGGCGTCCGCTCCGGCCAGCCCTTCAGCTACACGGCGTACCTCGTGGACGGCCGCTTCGGCGCGCTCGCGGCGGAGAACGCGCTCGTGATGGACGAGCTCCACCCCGAAGTGCGCGCCTGGCTGGACGCGACCCGCGCGGTCCTCAAGGCGCACTTCCGGCAGCGCGCCGGCGAAGCCGCCGCCGAGCGCCTCGCGAAGTGGATCGCCGAGAAGAGCTACCCCTACGCCGCGGACGACGCGTCGCCCGAGCGGAAGAAGTTCGACACGGCGGTGACCGACCTGCGCGCGAACCTCGAGGGCTTCGACGCGCTGCCCGTCGCGGAACGCACCTACCTCTTCAAGCTCCTGCAGAAGACCATTCAGTAGTGGACCGGGGCGATGGGACATCGCCCCCTACCCGGAAGGACGACTCGACACATGCTCTTCGCGCTCACCAGCAGCACCTGGGACGGCCTCTCGGACGGCGTCGCGATTCTGATCATCGCGGCGCTGCTCCTCGTCGGCCTGTTCCTCGGCTACGCGCTGCGCGGGCTCGTGGGCCGCTGGCAGGCGGAATCCATCGAGAAGCGCATGAAGTTGCGCGAAGAGGAGTCCGAGGCCGAGATCAAGGCGCGGCAGAAGGAGGCCGCCATCTCCGCGCGCGCGGTCGTGGTGCGGGCGAAGGAGGAGTTCGAGGCGTCGACGAAGAAGCGCCGCGCCGAGCTCCAGGCCATCGAGGACCGCCAGACGCAGCGCGAGGCGAACCTCGATCGCAAGGCCGCCGCGCTCGATGCGCGCGAGACGGCCGTGGCCGCGAAGGCGGAGGCCGCCGACACGGCCGCGCGCGACGCGACGGCGAAGAACGCCGCGGCCGACGCCCGGCTGCAGGAGCTCGCGAAGATGACGCACGCGGACGCCCGCCGCGAGATCCTCGTGCAGGCGAACGCCGAACTCCGCGCCGACGCGGCGATCCTCAGCCGCCGCATCCAGGAGGCCGCCCGCGAACAGGGCGAGGCAATTGCCGCGCGCATCGTGGCGGACGCCGTCCAGCGCTGCGCGGTGTCGCACGTCAACGAGCTGACCACCTCCGCCGTCACGCTGCCGGGCGCCGAGATGAAGGGGCGCATCGTCGGCCGCGACGGCCGCAACGTGCGCGCCTTCGAGTCCGCGACCGGCGTGCAGCTGCTGCTGGACGACGCGCCGGACAGCGTCGTGCTCTCCTCCTTCGACCCGATGCGCCGCGAGATCGCGCGCCGCGCCCTCGAGGCGCTCGTCGCCGACGGGCGCATCCAGCCCTCCACCATCGAGAACGCCGTCGCGGCGGCCCGCGCGTCCGTCGCGCGGACCACCGAGGAACGCGGCGCCGAGGCCGCGGCCGAGGCCGGGGTGCCCGGCCTTCCCGTCGAGATCCTGCGCCTCGTCGGCGCGCTCGGGTTCCGCCTCTCCTTCTCCCAGAACGTCCTGCGCCACTCCGTCGAGGTGGCCCTGCTCTCCGGCGCGATGGCCGCGGAGATGAAGCTCGACGCCGCGCTTGCGCGCCGCGTCGGCTTCCTGCACGACATCGGCAAGGCGATCACCGCCGAGAAGCGCGGCGCCCACGCGGCGCTGGGCGCGGAGTTCCTGCTCGCGCACGGCGAGGACCCGAAGGTCTGCGCCGCGGTCGCGGCGCACCATGCGGACGCGGGGACGGACGGCGGCGTCTACGGCGTGATCTGCGCCGCGGCGGACGCCATCTCGTCCGCCCGCCCGGGCGCCCGCCAGGAGAACGTCGGCGACTACATCCAGCGCCTCGAGAACCTCGAGAAGATCGCGAAGTCGCATGCGGGCGTGCAGCACGTCTTCGCGGTGCAGGCGGGACGCGACCTGCGCGTCGTCGTCGACCCCGCGGTCGTCGCCGACAATGCCGCCTCCGAGCTCGCCGGCGAGATCTGCCGCGACATCTCCGCGCAGCTCAAGTTCCCCGGCATGATCCGCGTGACGGTCATCCGCGAACTCCGCTGCGTCGAGTACGCGAAGTAGCCCCGTTCGTCTTCGAATGGCGTTTCGGGGGCTGGATTTGCTATAATGTCGAGGAATGGACGCGAGCACCCAGCCAGTCTGCCATGTCGTCGCCGGCCCCAACGGGTCCGGCAAGTCGACGTTCGCGCTCGTCTACCTGCCCGAGTACGCCGGCTCCATCGAGTATGTGAATCCCGATTTGATGGCGCAGGGACTGTCCCCGACCGACATCTCCCTCTCCGCGATCAAGGCCGGGAAGCTCACGCTCGTCCGCATCGCGGAACTGATAGAATCCCGCGCGTCCTTTGGCTTCGAAACGACCCTTTCGGGACGCGGGCACCTCAGGCTGCTGGCCGACGCGAAGGCGCGCGGCTACGCGATCCACCTCTACTACCTCTGGATGCCGTCCGTGGTGATGCTGCCGTCCCGCATCCGCCACCGCGTCCTGGCCGGCGGACATGACGTGCCGACGTCCGACGTCCTGCGGCGCTATGGCCGTTCGAAGGAGAACGCGGCCGACTATGCGCGGCTGGCCGACAAGCTGATGGTGTTCGACGCCTCCCGGCTGAAGCAGGACCTCCTGTTCACGCGGAACGGGGCCGAGGTGGTCTACAATCCGGGACGCACCGCGCGGATGCGCGAGGAGCTGGGCATATGAGCGAAACCGCCGTCGAGATGAGCGAGGCCGACCGTCAGGTGCAGGACGCGTCCGACCGGGCGACCTGGGACGCGATCGAGGCCTACCGCGACACGGGCGAGATGGTGCCCGTCGAGCGCGACGGGCAGCTCGTCTTCCTCACGGTCGACGAGGCCCTGCGCGCGCGGGCCGACTACGAGCTCCGCAAGCGCGAGAACGCCGCCTGGCGGCGCCGGAATCTCGTCGAGCAGTTCAAGGCGGCGGGCGTGCCGCTGACGCCGGATGTCTGGGAGCGGCTGGAGGCCGACCGCCGCCAGGCCCTGGCCGACGATTTGCTTTGGATCCGCGGGGAGGTCGGGGCCGAAGGGGGCGAAGGACGGGGCTGACGGAATCCTCACGGGGCCCTGACCGAGTCCTCATGGGAATTTGGGAAACTGAGTCGCAAAAAAGGAGATAATAGGGATGCAACGCATCGCACTGTGGCTGGCGTCCTTCCTGGCGCTGGGGGCGTGGGCCGAAGCGGACCACGTCGTGCTGGACTATGTCGAGGCGACGGGCAGCCAGTGGGTCGACACGGGCATTGTCGGCCGCTACGGCACGAAGGCCGAGATCCAGGCCGAATGGACGGGACTCGGCGAAGACACGACGCTGCTCGCCTGCCGCGGGGCGGCGGACACGGATACGCGCATCAACTGCGCGAACGAGGGCTATGCCTCCACCGTGGGGTATGGCTACGGGTTCTACGTCAGGACCCGTATCTTGTGGACGGACCAGGGGAAAAACTTCGAGGCGGAGCGCAGATGGGAGCTGGACCGCATCTACTCCATTTCAACCGAGTTCGCGAAGACCGGCGACGACGAGACGACGATCCGGATGACGGTCGACGGCGTCAAGATGATGAAGGACGAGATCCGGAAGACCGAGGACGCGGTGACGAACGCGCTCGTCGACGCCGGCTGCAACCTCACGGTCTTCGGCAACAACATCGCCGGGCGGGTCACCGGCCTGGCCCGGGCGCGCATCTACGGTCTGAAGATCTGGCAGGACGGCGAGCTGAAGCGCGACTTCACGCCCGTGCTGAAGGACGGCCGCGCCGGCTTCCGCGACGCGGTCACGGGCGGGTTCTTCTTCTCGGCCTCGGGCACCGAGCTCGTCGCGGGGCCGGACGCGTCCGAACCCGACGCCTACGTCGAGTACGTCGAGTCGGACGGTGTCGCCTTCGTCGATCTGGACGTCGTCGGCCGGAGCGGCCTGACGCTTGAATCCCGGATGTCCTGGACCGAGGTGCCCGGCGACGGCTCGTACGTCGCATCGCGCCTCGGGGCGGACACGCGCTTCTACATGTACCACTACTTCCAGCAGAACACGGTCGGCTACAACAACTTCTACAACACCGGCGCCCCGGCGCAGGCGGGGGTCGTCTACGACGTCCGTTCGGTTCTGAAGAGCGGCGAACAGAAGCTGACCGTCAATGGCGTGGACCAGATCTCCCGCACGGACGGTGCGTCCGTCGACACGGGGCTGAACCTCTACCTCTTCGCCTGCAACAGGGGCGGCGCGGCGGACTACAAGACGAAGGCGCGCTGCTATTCGCTGAAGCTCTATGACGGCGAGACGCTCGTGCGCGACCTCGTCCCCTGCGTGAAGCACCGCCGGCCCGCGCTGCTGGACAGGGTCTCCGGCCGCTTCTTCTTCGCGGGCGCCGGCCGGCTGGTGGCGGGCCGCAACGCGACGTCCGGCCGGCCCGACTACTTCGTCGAATACCTCGAGTCGAAGGGCGACACCTGGCTCGACACGGGCGTGCGCGCGCGCAACGACGTCCGCGCGACGGGCGAATTCGCGCTCACCCTGAATCCGGCGCGCTCGATCGACACCGAGCGCTACGTGTACTTCGGCGACAGTCTGGAACATGCGGAGCGCACGCTCCTGGGCGCCTGCGCGCGTGATGCCGCGAAGCGCTTCTATCTCGTCCACATGCCCAACGGCCAGCTCTGGATGGGCTACGACGAGACGCGTCTCTATCCCGCGGCCCCGGGGACCGGCAACCGCATCGACCTCGGCACGTCCCGGCACGCCTTCGACGTCACGCTCGCCCAGGGCAGCCAGACGGTCGTCCTCGACGGCGCCACCGTCCACCAGGGCGCGGACGCGAACACGGTCGACGCGGGCGGCAACCTCTACCTCTTCGCCTGCAACAAGGGCGGTCTTCCCGGCTACTTCAGCAACGCGCGCGTCTACGGGCTGAAGCTCTGGCAGGACGGCGTGCCCGTGCGCGACTTCCGTCCGTGCATGAAGGATGGCGTCGCGGGCTTCTACGATGCGGTGAACGACGAGGTCGTCTATCCGGCCCTGCCGATCCGGCCGGACTGCATCGGCGCCCCGCTCTACACGGACGACCTGAAGCCGGAGAAGACGCTCGCCTACGTGGAGACGGACGGGAAGACATGGATCGACACCGGCGTGACCGGCCGATCCGGCACCGTCGCGGAGTTCGACATGGCGTGGCTCGAGGTGAA